>JAUZEY010000190.1 GCA_030838785.1 Actinomycetota bacterium
GATGGTGATGTCGAGGGCGTCGATGCGGGTGTTGTAGACCTCCTCGGCCGAGTTCTGCTGGGCGGCCGGCGCACCGGCCCCGGCCGTGGCCTTCGCCTGGGGCGGGGCGACCTCCCGCTCGAGGCGCTGGAGCGTCCAGTCGCCGGCCCGCTCGACCTTCGACGGGATCCCCGGCAGCGGGACGATGGAGCCGAACTCGGCGCCGCCCCCCTCGAACGTGAACGACGTCACGTAGTGCTCGTTGCCGTCGGCCCAGGCGGCCAGGGTCGAGGCGCGGAGCAGCTTGACGTTGCCGCCGGGGGTGACCAGCCCGGCGCAGGCGAGGGCGGGGCCGGCGGCCGTCAGGGCGCAGAGCCCGGCGGCGGCCGAAACGAGCAGCAGTCGGCGGAAGGGACGGTGCATGGGAGCCTCCCCAGGCTTGGAGCGACGGACGAGGACGGCGGATCGGGGTTGTGGTGAACAGGCGGTCAGAACGAAGCGGTCAGAACGAATCGCGGCGGAAGCCGCCCTGGGCGACGTAGGCCCCGGACTGCACCTGGAACAGGACCCCTTCGGGGGTGCGGGAGCGGGTGCCGGGGCGGGTCTCGTAGGCCGGGGCCAGGCCCGGCGACCAGCCGGCCAGCCCTTCGAGGGCGGACTGCATCTCGGCCGGGGTGTCGGCGCCCGTCCGCCAGACGGCGGCGGCCAGCGCCTTGGCCGTGACCCAACCGTGCAGGACGGGGGCGGAGCTGCCCTCGGGGATCGAGCGGATGGCCTGCCCCTCGTCGCCGCCGGGGACGACGTAGGGCGAGATCACCCGGGTGCCGTCCGGCAGGTCGGGGGCGAGGGTGTCGTCGGCCAGGGAGTAGATCCCGGCCAAGCCCATGGCCGGGCGATAGCCGGCCCCCTTGGCCTGGGTCACCCAGGCCCGGGCGGCGGCGGGGTCGAGGCTGAGGAGGGCGGCGTCGGCCCCCGCCACCAGGCCGGTCCTTTTCTGGGCCGGGTCGTAGGTGACGACGGTGACCTTCAGCCCCCGCTGCCTGAGGACGGCCTCCATGGCCGCCGGGACGACGTCGGACAGCGGGCCCGAGGACGCGGCGTAGATGACGGCGTTGGGCGGCGGCTTGCTCGTGACGGCCGACGGGAACAGCGCATCGGCGGCCAGGTGGCCCTGGCGTTCCGGCGGGCTGGCGAACGAGAACACGGCGCCGTTGCCGGTGAGCAGGTTCTCGGTCGCGGTGAGGGTCTCGAGCAGCGGGCCGGTGGCCCAGCCCGGCGCCCCACCCGGCCCGGCCACCGGCTGCGACCCGAGATTGACGGTGGCGATCGTGCCGGCGGCCGGCGAAGCGGCGCTGACCGGGACGAGTTCGACGGAGTGCTGCCGAACGCCGCCGCTGCGGTTGAGCTGGTCGACGTAGGCCCGGAACCCGGCCTCCTGGGCCGCGTCGCCGGTGACGATGCCGACCCGGAGCGGCGGCCCGGACGGTGGCGGAGCGGTCGACTTCTGGGGCTGAGCCCCCTGCGAACCCTGATTCGGCGCCGCGCCCGAGGGCTGGGAGGACATCGCGGGCGCCGGGCTGGCGGCGTCGCCGTTGGGGGCCGAGTTGTAGAAGGGCGGGGCCGGGCCGGGGTCGGTGGTGGCGGGCTGGCCCGCGCCCGGGCTGACCGGCGTGGTCGTGGTCGGCGACGACGGCGTGGTCCCCCCCGGGGGGGCCCGGCCGGTGGTCGTCGTACCCGCCCCGGCCGGGACGCCGGTGGTCGACGGGCCCGGCCGGACCGGCTTCGTGGCCCGGGTGGTGGCCGTGGCCGGGGCCGGCGGGGTCGTTTCAGCCGTGACGCCGGCGTCCGAGGGGACAGACGCCGGCGTCCCGGCCGTCGTGGTCGTGGGCCCGCCCGCGGCCAGGTTCTGCGAACCCGGGTTCCCTCGGCTGACGAGCCCCGCCACCGCCACGACCATGAGCAACACGGCCGCCACCGCCGACCAGGCGGCCACGACCTTCCGACTCCGCCGCCCTGCGAGCGACGTGACAACCCCCGCCACCTCCGCTCCGGCGGTCGGGGCCGCGGCTTCGGCCAGGAGGGCGGTCTCCAGGCGGGTGCGGACCACTTCGGGAAGGGGGCGGGGGGCGTCCAGGGCCTCCTCGTCGGCGGGGACGGGCAGGCCGCCGGCCACCGCCGCCAGCATCGCCGACTCCAGCCGCGCCCGCAGCTCCGGGGCGAGTGGGCGCTCGGCGTCGAGCCCGGAGAGGGGGAGTTCCGGGTCGTCAGGCACCGGGGTCCCCTTCCAGGGCGCGGCGGAGGCCGTCGCGGGCCCGTTGGAGGAGGGACTGCACCTGGACAGGGGACCGGCCGAGCTCGTCGGCGATGGCCGACACCGGCAGGTCGTCGAGGTACTTCATGACCAGCACCTGGCGGTGCACGGCGGGCAGGCGGCCGAGGGCCCGGACGATCTCGTCCCGGCGCTCCAGCTCGTCGCCACCGGTGCCTGGCGGGCCGGCCAGGCCGATCCCGCCCAGGAGGGCCAGGCCGCTCTCGGCCACGGCCTGGCGGCGCTCCGCCTCGTAGTGGCGGGCGAGCCGGCGGCGGGCGATGGCGCACACCCACGTCCGCAGCGAGGCATCGCCCCGGAACGTCGGTGCTGAGCGCAGCGCTTCAATGAGACTCTCCTGGAGCAGGTCCTGGGCGGTGGGCTCGTCTCCTCCCACCCGGGCGAACACGAAGCCGTAGACGACGGGGCCGACGGAGTCGATGAGGGCCCGGACCGCGTCGGGGTCGCCCCCGGCGGCGCCGGCCAGCAGCGCGATCTCGGTCGGGTACCGCTCCGCTTGCATCGACCTCGTCCTCCCCCTTCCGCCCGGTCAGTGGCCCCGGGAGCGGGAAATCAACCGCGCCTCTGGCAGGATTTTCGGCCATGGCCGGCCAGCGGGAGCGCATTCGTATGACGGACGCCGAGGTGGAGGAGTTCCTCGCCTCGGAGCGGACCGTGCAACTGGCGTCGATCGGGCCCGACGGCGCCCCCCACCTGGTACCGATGTGGTTCGCGGTCATCGACGGGCGGATCGCCCTGTGGACCTACGCCAAGTCGCAGAAGACCGCCAACCTGCGCCGGGACCGGCGGGTGACCTGCCTCCTCGAGGCCGGGGAGCAGTACGGCGAACTCCGGGGCGTGTCGATCTCCGGCCGGGCCGTACTCCACGACGACTACGAGACCGTCTACCAGGTCGGTGAGGCCCTCTACCGCCGCTACCAGGGCGACATGACCCATTCCTCCCGGGCCGGGGTGGAGGCCGAGGCCAGAAAGCGGGTCGCCGTCTTCGTCGACCCGGTCAGAACGGCCACCTGGGACCACCGCAAGCTCTAAGGGCGACCGGCCCGGGCGGACCCGCTATGTGGAAAACCCGCAGAGGCGATATCCGACCGTGCGGACGGGCTGGCTCGGCCGAATTGGCTCAATCGGGACGCCGCCTTCCGTCGTGGTCAGTGCGGTGCCGACCAGTCCGGCCCGTCGTCGGCGGGGCCTTTCGTCAGCGCCGCCTGCCCGGTCCCGTCGGCGTTCGTGGTCCAGATCTCGGCACCGCCGTCGCGGGTGGTGATGAAGGCGAGCCGCTTCCCGTCGGGCGACCAGGCGGGTTCGGCGTCGGTGCCGCCGTCGGTCGTGAGCCGGGTCGGGTTCGTGCCGTCGGCGTTCATGACGAAGATCTCGGGGTCGCCGGCACGGGTGCTGAGAAAGGCGATCCGGTTGCCGTCGGGCGACCAGGTGGGTTCGTTGTCGGTCTGGTTGTCGACGTCGTTGGTGAGCTGCGTCGGGTTCGTGCCGTCGGCGTTCATGACGAAGATCTCGAAGTCGCCGTCGCGGTTGCTGGCGAAGGCGATGTGGGCGCCGTCGGGTGACCAGTCGGGAGAGACGTCGGTCCCCGGGTCGGTGGTGAGCGGGGTGGGCCCGGTGCCGTCGGCGGCCATGACGTAGATGTCGGTGTTCTCGCCGCGGTCGCTGGTGAAGGCGATCCGGTCCCCCTTCGGCGACCACGTCGGTTCGAGGTCGATGGCCGGGTCGGTGGTCAGACGGGTCTGGCCGGTCCCGTCGGAGTTCATGACGTAGACGTCCTGGTTGACCGGGCCGTCCCCCTTCTCGGGCCGCAGGCTGGTGAAGGCGATCCGGGCGCCGTCCGGTGACCAGCGGGGCCCGAAGTCCGCCATGGCCCGCTGCGTGACGTTGGTCTGACCCGACCCGTCGGAGTTCATGACGTAGACGTCCTGGCGGCCGCCATCGGTGCGGGTGAAGGCGATCATGCCGTTGTCGTCGGCCACCAGCGCCGCCGCCGGTCGCACGGCGATCGAGGGCGCGCCGCCCAGGGGGGCCAGGAGCAGCGCGAGCGCCGCCGCCACGACCCTCGGCGGGGGCACCGGTTCAGAGACGGCTGGGAGCCGTCATGCCCACGATGGGCTGGTTCAGCCGGATGTTGCCGGTGGAGCCGAAGAACCGGGCGTCGCCGAAGGAGAAGATCCCCCCGTCGCGGGCGACGAGCCAGTAGCCGCCGCCCTTGGGGCTGGCGGCCAGGCCGACGACCGGCTGCGAGAGGTTGCCGGTCCCGCCGAGGCCCCGGGCGTCCCCGAAGGCGTACAGGGCGCCCGTGGGGTCGGCCACCCAGTAGCCGTTCCCGCTCCGGGTCGGGACGAGCCCGGCGGCCTGCGCCTTGGGCGGCGACCCGAGGAAGTGGGCGTCGCCGAAGGCGTAGACCGTGCCGTCGCGGGCCACACACCAGTAGCCCTTCCCGGTGGGGCTGGCGGCAATGCCGACGATCGGCTGGGCCGGGTTGCCGGGGGTGCCGAAGAAGCCGGCGTCGCCGAAGGCGAAGATGCCGCCGTCCCGGGCCACGAACCAGTAGCCCTTCCCGCTCGGGGTCGGGGCCATCCCGACGATCGGTTGGCTCAGGCGGAGGTTGCCGGTGGACCCGTAGAAGGGGGCGTCGCCGAAGGCGAAGATCCCGCCGTCGGCGGCGACGAGCCAGTAGCCGTTCCCCGAGGGGGTGGCGGCCATGCCGACGATCGGCTGCCGGAGGCGGAGGCTGCCGGTGGAGCCGAAGAAGCCGGCGTTGCCGAAGGCGAAGATCCCGCCGTCGGCGGCCACGAACCAGTACCCCTGGGGGGTCTGCTCGTTGTCGATGATCGTCCCGAAGGCCCCGGCCCGGCCGATGACGGCGTTGGACGGACTGCTCAGGACGAGCGAGAACGTCTCGTCCGGTTCGTTCAGCGTGTCGCCCTTGATCGCCACCGTGACCGTCTTGGCCACCTCCCCGGGGTTGAAGGTGAGGGTGCCGCTGGTGGCCTGGTAGTCGTCCGGGGCCCGGGCGGAGCCGTCGGCGGTGGCGAAAGCGACCGCCACCGGCCGGGTGTCGGGCCCGGACAGCGAGACGGTGAACGACATGGGGGTGGTGCCCGAATCCCCCTCGGTGGCCACCGCGTCGGCCACCGCCAGCGTGGGGCTGGAGAACGTGGTCGACAGGAAGGAGCTGTTGGCCGCGTCCCAGTGGGTGGCCAGGTAGCTG
>JAUZEY010000231.1 GCA_030838785.1 Actinomycetota bacterium
ACGAGCACCGACGTGTGCCTGGTACGGGGCGGCGTCCCCGAGCCCGCGCCGGGCCGGGAGGTAGCGGGCTTCCCCGTCCGCCTGCCGGCGCTCGACATCCACACCATCGGCGCCGGCGGCGGCTCGATCGCCCGCCTCGACCCCGGCGGCGCCCTGGTGGTCGGCCCCGAGAGCGCCGGCGCCGAACCGGGCCCCGCCTGTTACGGCCAGGGCGGAACGGCGCCGACCGTGACCGACGCCGACCTGGTGCTCGGCCGGATCCCCGCTGACGCCGCCTTCCCCGGCCTCGGAACCCTCGACGCCGGAGCAGCCACCGCCGCGCTGCTCAGGGCGCTGGGCGGTGGCGGCGCGACCGGCGGCGCCGTTCGGACGACTGCCGCCGATACGGCGACTTACGCCGATGAACAGGCGGGTGGCGGGCACGCCTCGGTGGAGTCGCTGGCTGCCGGGGTGGTGGCGGTGGTCGACGCCGCCATGGAGCAGGCGGTGCGGGCCGTGACCGTGGAGCGGGGCGTCGACCCGGCGGGGCTGGCGCTCGTCGCCTTCGGCGGAGCCGGTCCGCTGCACGCCTGCGCGATGGCCGAGGCCCTGGGCATGGCGGCGGTGATCGTCCCGCCCCGGGCCGGCGTCCTCTCGGCCGTCGGCCTCCTGTGCTCTCCCCGCCAGCGGGAACTGGTCCGCTCCTGGCCCGATCGAGCCTCCCGCGACGGGCTCGACGAGGCCCTCGCCGCGCTCGGCGCCCAAGCCCGCGCCGCCGTGGCCGGCGCCGCCAAAGGCGGCTTCGCTGAACCGGGCTCCGGCTCCGACGTCGCCGCCGATCGTTCCGCCGAACCGGAAGTGGAGGTCGAGTTCGCCCTCGATTGCCGGTACCGGGGGCAGAGCCACGAGCTGAGCGTGCCGTCGGTCGAGGCCTTCCACGCCGAGCACGAACGGCGCAACGGCTACGCCCGCCCCGACGCCCCGGTCGAGATCGTCGCCCTCCGGGCCCGGGCCCGCCGCCCGGCGCCCCTCGATCCCGAGGCTCTGCCGGAGCCCGTTCGGGAACGCTGCACCGGGCCGGCGGTGGCGATCGAACCCGACTGCACGGTCTGGATTCCCGACGGTTGGGTGGCCGAGCCGGGCGCCCTCGGCGCCTGGATCCTGACGACAAGCACTGAGCGCGACCAGCCCGAACTGGTCGAAGAGGGCCCTGAAGGCCAGAGCGGGAGCCTCGACCCCGCCGCGCTGCGGATCCTCATCGCCCGTCTCACCGGCGTGGCGGACGAGATGGGGGCAGTGCTGCGCCGGGCGGCCTTCTCGCCCAACATCAAGGAGCGGGCCGACTGCTCGGCGGCGCTGTTCACTCCGGCCGGCGAGCTGCTGGCCCAGGCGGAGCACATCCCCGTCCACCTCGGTTCGATGCCGGCTTCGGTGCAGGCGGCGATCGACGCTTTCGGCGGAACACCGGGGTCCGGGGTGTCCCCGACACGCCTGCGCCCCGGCGACCAGATCATCCTCAACGACCCCTTCGCCGGCGGGACGCATCTCAACGACATCACCCTCGTGGCGCCGTGCTTCACCGACGACGGCACGCTGGTCGGTTGGGCCGCCAACCGGGCCCACCACGCCGACGTCGGCGGCATGGCGCCGGGCTCGATCCCGCCCGAGGCGACCGAGGTGTACCAGGAGGGCCTGCGGATCCCGCCCGTCCTCCTCAACCCCGGAATCGAAGCGGTGCTCGTGGCCAACTCCCGCACCGGAGCCGAGCGCCGGGGTGATCTCGACGCCCAACGGGGCGCGAACCAGGTCGGCGTGGCCCGCCTGCGGGAACTGGCCGGCGCCCCCCTCGACGAGATCGTGGCCTACGGCGAACGCCGCATGCGGGCCGCCCTGGCCGCGCTGCCCGACGGAACCTGGCGGTTCGACGACATCCTCGACTCCACGGGAGCCGGCCCCGACCACCGGCAACCGGCCCGGATCGCCCTCACCCTGACCGTCGACGGCGATTCCGCCACCTTCGACTTCACCGGCACCGACGAACAGCGGCCCGGCAACGTCAACGCCGTCGAGGCGGTCACAGTCAGCGCCGTCGCCTTCGCCCTGCGGTCGGCCACCGACCCCACGATCCCGGCCAACGGCGGGGCGATGCGGCCCGTCTCGATCGTGGCCCCACCCGGCACCGTGGTCGCGGCCCGACTCCCGGCCGCCGTCGGCGCCGGCAACGTCGAGGTGAGCCAGCGGGTGGCCGACGTCTGCTTCGGCGCCTTGGCCCAGGCCCGCCCCGAAGGGGTAGGCGCCGCCGGCCAGGGCACCATGAACAACCTCCTCGTCGGCGGCGACGGCTGGGTCTACTACGAGACGGTCGCCGGCGGCCAGGGCGCCCGCCCCCACCGCCCCGGCATGAGCGGCGTGCAGACGGGGATGACAAATACAAAAAATACGCCGATCGAGGCGCTGGAGCGGGCGTACCCGATGCGGGTGCGACGGTACCGGCTGCGGCGGGGGAGCGGCGGCGAAGGACGGGCTCTCGGTGGAGACGGGATCGAGCGTGACCTGGAGATGCTTCAGGACTGCACGGTCAGCCTGATTACCGAGCGGCGGGTCAGTGCCCCGTGGGGCTTGGCTGGCGGGGGCACAGGCGCGGTGGGGGAGAACTGGCTGCTCCGCGGTGGCGACGAGTCGCGGGCGGAGCGTCTTCCCGACAAATGCACGGTTCGTCTGCGGCGGGGCGACGTGCTCCGGATGCTCACCCCGGGTGGGGGCGGCTGGGGTAAGGCCCTGGCATTGCCCAACCGGCGTTCCTTTACCGGGATGTAGCGGAAAAGGAACGCCGGTTTGTCTGGGCAGGCCGGACGGGCGCGTGCGCCGCCGCCCGCGCCGGCTCAGCCGCAGCCGACCTGCGGATATCAGCCCACGTCGGCGATCAGGCTGACGCTCTCGATTCCGGCGACGGCGCAGGTTTCGTCGTTCTCCGGGCGGTCCCCGCTGACCCCGATGGCGCCGAGCAGGTTGCCCTGCGCGTCGCGGATCAGCACACCGCCGCGGGACGATGCGACGCGACCTTCGGAGATGGCGGCCAGCGCGGCGAAGAAGGCCGGATCGCGGGTCGCGTGTCGCGCCCCGGCGGCGCCGCCCGTGCCGGTGCCGAGGCATCCCCAGGCCTTCGCGTGGGCGATCTGCGGGCGAACGATCCCGGCGCCGTCCTCGCGCTTGACCACGATCGGGTGGCCGCCGGGGTCGAGCACGGTGATGGTCAGTGGTCGCAGTTCGAGCTCGCGCGCCTTGCTGAGCGCCGTGTCCACGATGTCCGATGCCTGGCTCAGGGACAACACGGTGATGGTTTCCTTTCTCGGCCCGGGCCCGGCCGGTGCGTGGATTCCGATGGTCAGATGGCCTGCTCGGGGTTCTCGAACTGGATCGCGCCATCGCTGTCGATGACGTCGAACTGGTCCGAAGGGGCGCTCGGCAGCCGGACGGCAGGCAGACCCACGATGTACAGCACCGTTTCCTCGGTGGCGCTGACGTGGAACTTCTCGCCCCCGTCGACCTGGATCGCGCTCAGCCGCCCGATCTCCGTGCCGTCCACCGTGGCGGTGCCGGCGAGGGCGACGATCAAGCGCCGGGCACCCTCGCTGGTGGAGATCCACTCGGCCCCGGCGTCGATCTTGACCAGCTCGATCCAGAAGGCACGCTCGGTGAACGAACCGAGGTACTTGCGCTCGACGCGGGACGCGCCGGGCACGGGCAGCCAGTTGAATTGCGCGGGGTCGGTGATGATGACGTTTTTGTAGCGGGGCCGCGGAAACCTGATTGCCCTTCGGTCGCGTCGCTGCTCGCCCTCCGGTCGCCGCGATGCCGGTCCCCGGCCGCGGCCGGCGGACATGCCCAGGCCCGAGGCGCCGCCGAACTGCAGAACCAACTGCAGCCGCTCGCCGGGTCTTGCGTCACCCAGCGGATCGTCCTGGGGGCCATACGTCTGCCCCTCGGGAAAGTAGCCGATCTCGCCCTCGTGGAGGATGCCCTGCTCGCCGAGGTTCATGTCGCCCACCAGGGGAAGGCGGATTTGTTCGAAGGTGTGGCGGTGCCGCGGCATTTGGAAATCCGCCTCCTGGCGGCCCAGGATGTAGCGGTAGTTCTCCAGGGACTCGGGTTCACCACCCATCAGCAGGTAGTTGAAGGACACCGCGCCCCGCGGGTGGTCCTGGTGAAATGCCGATTCGTCGTAGAGCGCGACCTTCATCGTTCTTCCCTCCGTGTTGTTCGCCTCACCCGGTTGCTAACCTACTTGGTAGGTTAAAGAAATCGTCTCGGATCCGGGAACGGATGGGACTCTTAGGAGATCGTGAGCTATGCCGCTGTCGCAACCATCCCCGAAGCTGTATCGCGGCCGCGTGGCCGACCAGATCATCGACGATCTGCGCGGCCAGATTCTCAGCGGCACGCTGCCGGACGGCGCCCGGCTGCCCTCGGAACGTGAACTGGCGGCCCACTACGGCGTAAGCGGTCCGACCATCCGGGAGTCGGTTCGGGTGCTGACCGCGATGGGGCTGCTCGCCACCCGCAACGGCACACGAACCACCGTCACCGCACGGGGCGACGCTCTGCTCGCGATGTCGGTCGCCTCGGTCGTCCAATTCGCGAAGATGAACGCCACCGACGTCCTGGGTCTGCTGGGGGCGCTCAACGCCTACGCCGTCGAACTGGCCGTGGAAAGGGCGTCCGATCAGGACATCGCCGCACTGCGGGCCGCGGCCGCACAGACGGGGGAGCTCGTTGACGTGGAGTCGGCCGCGGCCGCACTCCAGCACTATTTTGTGACCCTATCGGCGATCTCGCACAACCCGCTGCTGGCCGCACTGTGCCGATTCATCACGGAGATCCAGCTCGGGCTCGCCGTCGAGCTGTCCGGTGGTAGCACGGACGACTGGCAGCGGGTGGCGGGATCACTGGACAGGGCTCGCATGGAGATCGTGGAGGCCATCGCCCAGCGGGATTCCGCCAGGGCCGTCCAGCTCGTCCGCGACTACCACCGCAAGGTGATCAAACGGATCCAGATCTCGCCCCGGGCCCAGGAACTCAGAAAGGCCGACCCGGGGCTCACCGCCTTCCTGTCCTCCTGGCTGCGGGCGAACGTGGGCCTCGGCAGCGGGACCGACCGGAAAGCCTGAGCAGGCAACGCGTCCGCCAAGGTCAGTTCGAGTTGCCGTTGGTCGGCGCAGGACCATTGCCCCAGCGGAGGAAGCCGTTGTAGGTGACGCCGCCGAGGATGCCACCGAGCATGGGCGCAACCAGGTAGACCCACCAGTCCGTGAACTTGCCGGCCACGATCATGGGTCCGAGGGAGCGGACCGGATTGACGCTCGCTCCGCTGATGGGCCCGGAGATGAAGACCGCCGTCGTGAGGGCGGCGCCGATGGCCACGGCGGCCAACCCGGTCGGCACCCGGCTGTCGGTTGCCACCGCCATGATCACGAGAACGAGCAGGAAGGTGACCATGACCTCGACGGCAAACGCCGCTCCCGCCCCGACTCCGGCGGCGGGAAACGTCGCGCCGAGATGGGCCACGGTGCGGGCTGATTCGCCGTAGACGAGCCAGCAGGCGAGCCCCGCCCCGATCGCTCCCAGAAGCTGGGCGACGAGGTAGACGGGGACATGCCGCCACCGGAACCGCCCGGTGACGGCCAGCCCGAGGGTGACGGCCGGGTTGAAATGAGCTCCCGAGATGTGCCCCAGGGCGGCCACCATGCAGGTCAGAGCCAAACCGGCCGCCAAAGGCACCGCCAGTGATCCGTACGGTGTTCCGACCACCGGTCGGGCCAGCGCGGCGCCGACCACGGTGGCGCAGATGGCAAAGACCAGTCCGAACGCTCCAAGAGCCTCGGCCACTGCGGCCGCGGCCAGGTTGACGTCGAGTCGATGGCCGTGCAGCCCTCTGCGTTGTTGGGGCGAGGCCCAATCCGGCACCCCGACATGAGTTTTGGTTGTGGCCATGTGATGGCACCTTCCTGCGGCTGGTGGCCTTCAGCATGAGCGAAGAGGTCCCGGGCGCACATCACGCGACTTGGTAGTCGTCATGCACGGCCCGGAGGCGGGAGCCGCGCCGGAGCGACCGGTCGGGGAATAGTTCGACGACGATCGAACGTTGGCCCTGGTTCGATGGCTGTCGAACAGGCGAACAGGGGAGCGGCTGTGCCGGAACGTGCTCGGGAGTACGAACGCCGGTGGTGGACGCTGGGCGTGCTCTGTCTCAGTCTGGTCATGATCGTGGTGGCCAACACGTCCCTGAACGTCGCCCTCCCGACCCTCGGGGCGGATCTGCACGCCGGGCCGAGTGCCCTGCAATGGATCGTCGACGCTTACAGCCTGGTGTTTGCCGGACTGCTCCTCACCGCCGGGTCGCTCGGTGACCGCTACGGGCGTCGCCTGGCCCTCAACAGCGGTCTCGTCATCTTCGGCGTGGCGTCGGGCCTGGCCGCCTTCTCCGGCTCACCGACGCTCCTCGTCGCCGCCCGGGCGGCCATGGGCGTCGGAGCCGCCCTGGTCATGCCGGCCACGCTGTCGGTGCTGGCCCACGTCTTCCCGCCCGGCGATCGCCCCCGGGCCATCGCCATCTGGACCGGCTTCGCCGGGGTCGGCGCGGCCACCGGTGGCGTCACCAGCGGCTGGCTCCTTCAGCACTTCTGGTTCGGGTCCATCTTCCTCCTCAACGTGGTCGTGGTCGGCATCGCTCTGGTCGCCGGCGCCTTCCTCGTCCCGTCGTCGAGGGACGAGCGTCAACCGGCCCTCGACCCTCTGGGGGCGCTGCTGTCGATCGCCGGGCTCGGAACGCTGATCTACGCCATCATCGAGGCCCCCGAACGGGGCTGGGCATCGGCGCCGACCCTTGTCGCCACCATCGCCGCCGCTGCGATCCTGGGGGCGTTCGTCGTCTGGGAGCTGCGGACGGCCGAACCGATGCTCGACCTGCGGTTCTTCCGCGACCCCCACTTCACCGCTGCCACCGCCTCCATCACCCTCATCTTCTTCGTGATGTTCGGGATGTTCTTCATCGTGACCCAGTACCTCCAGTCCGTGCTGGGCTACAGCCCCCTCGAAGCCGGGTTGCGGGTGGTGCCCTGGGCGGCCGCCTACATGGTGTCGGCTCCGCTGTCAGCCCGGCTCGTCGAACGGTGGGGCCAACGCCGTGTCGTCACCACCGGTCTGACCGTGGTCGCCCTTGGTCTGGCCCTGCTGTCCCGCAGCGGCTCGCAGGCTCACTATCCGTTGTTGGCGCTGGCCCTCGTGCTCACCGCCGCCGGCATGGGGATGACGACGGCCCCGTCCACCGGGGCGATCATGGTGTCGCTGCCGCTCGACAAGGCCGGTGTCGGTTCGGCGGTCAACGACACCACCCGAGAACTCGGCGGTGCCCTCGGGGTGGCGGTCTTCGGCAGCGTGGTCGCCTCCGGCTATCACGTCGATCTGGCCCACCGCCTCGCCGGGTTGCCGGGAGTGGCCGCTCCCGCCAACGCCTCGCTCGGGTCGGCCCTGCACACGGCGGCAGCCCTCCCCCGTCCGGCGGCCCAAGCCCTGTCCAGCGCGGCGCGTCATGCCTACGTGCACGCGCTCGACACCACCCTCCTGGTAGCCGTCGGCGTAGCGCTGGGGGCCGCCACGCTGGTGACCTGGCTGCTCCGGCCCGGCTCGCCGGAGGTGCAGGTGGACGAGGACACGATCGCCCTACAAGCGGCATAGTGGAGGCGACATGGCCATGGACCTCCACTACCCGCCCCGAAGCGAACTCCAGCTCGTGGACGTGCTGCACGCCCTCTCCGACCCGGTGCGGTTGCAGATGGTGCGGCAACTGAACCACGCCCAGGGGTCCATCGCCTGCGGCCAGTTCTCACTGCCGGTCACCAAGTCGACGAGGAGCCACCACTTCAAGGTGCTGAGAGAAGCCGGAGTGGTCCGGGCTCACGACGACGGGACCCGCCGCTACTACACGCT
>JAUZEY010000317.1 GCA_030838785.1 Actinomycetota bacterium
AGACGACGGCCAGGGCGATCAGCGCCAATCCGGCGACGAGCAGCCCCACGGCGGCCGGGCGGAGGACGAAACGGGGGGTGTGGGTGACGTTCACAGGGACAGTCTTCGCCTGCTCGGCGGCGAACCCTGCGGTCTACGCGAGATCTCCGCAAACGCCTCGCCGGCGGCCATCGCCGACTCATCCATCCTCGACAACATTGTCCAGCAAATGTGTCAGCCGCATCCCTCGGCGGGAAGCCGGGGAGCGGGATTGTTCGGGCGCTCCAAATGGTGACGAACGCCGGAGTCTCATTCCGCCAGAGCCGCAGAACTCTTGAGGTACCTCTCCGTCCTGACGGGACATCGCCTCGATAGGGTGTCTCGGGCGCGACAGACACGGAGACGTTGGACGTCGCTTCTCAGCCCGACCGGGGGTCGCGGTGCACCGATCCGTCGTCGTCGCCATGGCCGTCGGGTGGTGCGCCGCGTCGGTCGGTCCCGTCGCCGCCGCGGCGCCGGCGGCGCGCCAGACGCGATACATCGTGACCCTGCGACCGTCGGCTGGCGACCCCGGCACCTTCGCCGCCCGGGTGGCCGACCGCTTCAGGTTCCCGGTTCGCCACGTCTACGACGCCGCGCTGCGGGGCTTCGCCGCCGATCTCCCGCCCGCGGCCGGGATCGCGCTGGCGGCCGATCCGAACGTGGCCGCCGTCACGCCTGATACGCCGCTGGCCGCCAGCGCGCAGGTCATCCCGACCGGGATCCGGCGGATCCACGGCGACCTCGCCGCGTCGGCGGCCCCCGGATATTCGAACGCTCCCACCATCGACGTGGACGTGGCCGTCCTCGATTCCGGCATCGACCCCCACCACCCTGACCTGAACGTCGTCGGGGGAACGGACTGCACCGGCGGCGGCGGGTTCGACGACCGGTACGGACACGGCAGCCACACCGCCGGGATCATCGGCGCGCTGAACAACACGATCGGCGTCGTGGGCGTGGCGCCGGGAGCGCGGCTGTGGGCGGTGAAGGTGCTCGACGACCACGGCGACGGCACGGTGAGCGACCTCCTGTGCGGCGTCGACTGGGTCACCTCCACCCGACTCGGCGGCCACCACGGCATCGAAGTCGCCAACCTCAGCGTGGGAGGCGGTGGAAGCGACGACGGCCATTGCGGCCAGGTCGACGGCGACGTCCTGCATCAGGCGATCTGCCGGTCGGTGGCGGCGGGCACGACGTACGTCGCCGCGGCCGGGAACGATCACGTCGACGCGTCGACGACCATTCCCGCCGCCTATCCCGAGGTCATCACCGTGTCCGCGCTGGCCGACTCCGACGGCCGGGCCGGCGGGGCCGGCGGAGCCCCGTCATGCCGCCCCAACGAGCACGACGACACACTGGCCAGCTTCTCCAACTACGGAAAGGCCGTGGCGCTCGTCGCCCCCGGCGTGTGCATCCTGTCCACCCTGCCGACCCGCGGCCGCGACGGCGGCGACCGCGACGCCTACGGCGTCCTGAGCGGCACGTCGGCCGCCGCCCCCCACGTGGCCGGAGCGGCGGCCCGGTGGTTGAGCAAGCACCCCGGTGCCGCCCCCGCCGACGTCCGCCGGGCCCTCGTGGCGGCGGGCAGCTCCGACTGGGACGACCGTGGCGATCCCGACGGCGTCAAGGAACCACTCCTCGACGTGTCGCGCCTCTGACGTTGCGACATCGGTCGCCAATCGTGAAGATGCCTCAAGGAGAACGCGCTGCGGAGGGACGGGGCTCCCGGGTGGCCACGCCGATCGCCAGCCCGAAGTCAGTCAGATACCGGCGTTCCCGACCAGCCTCCCGACCCCGGCGGTCATCGCCATCGCGGCGCCGCCGCCGATCCCGACGCGCAGGGCGGCTCGAGCGACGGGTGCTCCACCCGCAATGGCGCCTGCGATTCCGAGCGCGACGAGTGCGACCAGGGCGGTGACGATCACGGTGATCGTGCGAGCCGGGGCAGGGGCGATGAGGAGGGCCGCGATGGGAAGCGCGGCGCCGACGGTGAAGCTGGCCGCCGACGACAGCGCAGCCTGGACGGGACGGGCAAGCGCAAGTTCGGCCAGGCCGAGTTCGTCTCGAGCGTGAGCCTCCAGCGCATTGTGCGCCATGAGGGCCTCCGCCACCTGGTCGGCCAGCTCGGGAGCAAGCCCCCGGCCCCGGTAGATGCCCGCAAGCTCACGCGCCTCTCCCGACGGGTCCCGGGACAGCTCAGTCCGCTCCAGGGCCAGATCGGCGCGCTCGGTGTCGCGTTGCGAGCTGACCGACACGTACTCGCCGGCAGCCATCGAACCGGCGCCGGCCACCAGAGCGGCCACGCCGGCGGTGAGGACGGCGCTGCGGGACGCGCCCGAGGCGATCACGCCGATCATCACGCTGGCCACCGAGACGATCCCGTCATCGGCGCCGAGGACGGCCGCTCGCAGCCAGTTGGCCCTCTGACCCCGGTGTCGTTCTCTCATCGCCGTACCCATCGGCTCCCCCTGCCGGGCTGACGGCCGAACGTCGCATGGCCGACGCAACGAGTGTCCGATCGGGAATACCATGCTAACCCGGTGTTCGGGCGATCACCTGGACGAGGAAGCGGGCGTGGGAGAGGTCGTTGCGGACTTCCGTTTCGGTGCTGGGTGCACGACTGGAGCATGCGGCCGGGCTTGCCGAGGGTTGCGTGTCACCTTCTCGAGGCGATGCCAGCCGCCCATGATGACGATCGCTAGAGTTGGGGTTGCCCCGAACTCGCACGCTGAGGACAGGCGACGACGATGCCTCTGCCCGACGAACCCGAAGCGGTGAATCCTCGCCGGCCGCAATCGCACGGCGAATTCGGTCCCAGCCTCGTGAGGATGGCCATCGCCAGGATGTTCGTGGTGGCGGTCCTGGTGGGTGCGCTGCTGGCCGGTCTCAGGGTATGGCACACGGCCACCGTCGTCCTGGTTGTGGTCGTGGCGGCGTGGCTGCTCGGTCGCGTCGACTAGCTCCACCACGGTCATCAACGTGCCGGGCGTGATCCTCCATACCGGGTGGATCTCCATCCAGCCGTGCCCCCGGTCGAACACGTGAGGGGACGCTCGATGGGGTGCGAGAAGGAACGGGGATGCAACGACAGATTCCGGTGAGTCTCGTATTCATGGCGATGGCGATGGGCTGCCGGTCAACCGGTGGAGGACCCGTGTCCCAGGCGACGGCGACGACGGCGGTACCCACCCCCGGGGGCGGCCCGGACAGGACCGCCCAGGCCGTCGGGGAGACCGTGTCCATCGGGGCGGGCAGCGTGTCGGTCGTGGCCGTGGAGGACAATGTCGACGCCGGCCGCCTCTTCGCCCCGCCCCGAGGCGACAGATACGTCGCGGCCCAGGTGCGGGGCTGCGCCGGGCCAAACGAGCCCAACGTCAACTTCCACCCCGAGTACTTCTCGCTCCGCCTGGGGGACCACACCGAACACGACGGGGATCGGGGAGTGAAGAAACCGTCGCTGGAGCGCGGGAC
>JAUZEY010000327.1 GCA_030838785.1 Actinomycetota bacterium
GTACTCGTCGTCGGTGATCACCAGCCCCGAGGGGCTGGCCAGGATCGCCTCGAACAGTTGCTCGCCGGCCTCGATCGGCGAGCCACAGAATCCGGCCCGCCGCACCCCTTCGGGGTTGGCCTGGGCGCACTTGTGGGCCGCGGCCCACAAGATCGCGGCGGCCGCCGCGCCCTGGGGCAGGGTCGGGCCGAGCGTCCGGTAGAGGACGACCGGCGCCACCGCTCCTAAGGCGGGGTTGGCGCTAGTGGCGGCGAAGAAGGCGGCGGCGAAGGCGGGCCGGCCGCCACTGGCGGCCGCCTCCCGCAGCGGGGCCAGGTCGTCCTCGGTCACCACGCCGAGCGCCTCGACCAGCCGGGCGTGGATCTCCGGCTCGGGTAGCGGCCCGTCCGGCGCCTCGAGGAGCGGGGCCCGGAGGTGGAAGACGTTGCGGGGGAACTCGAAGTTGAAGAACGTCGCCTCCCACTTCTCGTACTGGGTCGACGCCGGCAGCACGTAGTGGGCCAGGCGGGCCGTCTCGGTCATGGCCACATCGATCACGACCACGAGGTCGAGCGCCGCCAGCGCCTCCCGCATGCCCTTCGAGTCGGCCAGCGAGTGGGCCGGGTTGGCGCTCTCCACGATCATCGCCCGGTACCGGGCCGGATGGTCGGTGAGGATCTCCTCGGCGATCACGTTGCAGGGGACCAGGCCCGAGATCAGCGGCAGGCCGAGCACCGGGGTCTTGCCCCGGACCTTCCCGCCGGCGGTGATGTCGACCAGGTTCGACGGCGCGTACTGGGCCCCCGGCCGGCCGAAGTTGCCGGTCAGCACCCAGACGAGCTTCTCCAGCCACGAGACGAGCGTCGAGTGGCGGTTCATCTGCACGCCGAGGTCCTCGAAGACGGCGACGCCGCCTGCGGCCCGGGCGATGCGGCGGGCCGCGGCCCGCACCAGCGCCTCGTCGACGCCGCTGCGGGCGCAGTAGTCGGCCACCGGCACGGCGGACAGCGCTTCGAGCACGTCCTCCACGTCGGCGGCGTGCTGGGCCAGCCAGGTGTGAGCGACGAGGTCCTCCTGCACGATGACGCCGGCCAGGGCGGCCAGCAGCCAGGCGTCGGTGCCGGGCCGCACCTGGAGATGGAAGTCGGCCAGCTCCGCCGTCTCGGTGCGGCGGGGGTCGATGACGACCAGCGACCGTTCCGGGTCGCGGGCGATCTCCTTCAGCGTGGTCCGGGCGTGGGGGATGCTGTGGCTCTGCCAGGGGTTCTTGCCCACGAAGACGGCGACCTCGGCCTGCTCGAAGTCGGCCCGCACCATCGTGCCCAGCATCTTGTTGTTGACCCAGAACTCCCCGGTCTTCTCCTGGGCCAGGGCGCTGGAACGGAACTTGCCGCCCACGGCCCGCAGGAGAGCGTTGCCGTAACCGCCGCCGAGGTGGTTCCCCTGCCCGCCCCCGCCGTAATAGAAGATCGCCTCGCCGCCGACCCCGGGGCCGGCCGCCTCCTGCACCGCCCGCAGCCGGTCGGCGATCTCGGCCACCGCGGTGTCCCAGTCGATCTCTTCGAAGGTGCCGTCGGCCCGGCGCCGCAGCGGCGAGAGGATCCGGCCGGCCCGCCCGTTCTGGTAATGGTCGAGCCGGAGGGCCTTTTCGCAGGTGTAGCCCTTCGACGCCGGATGGGCCTTGTCGCCCCGGATCCGTTCGAAGCGCCGCCCGTCCTCACCGCCGAGGCGCACCTCGATGCCGCAGTTGCACTCGCACAGGATGCAGGCCGTCGGCTGCCACTCGCGGGCCGGACCGCCGCTCGCCACGGCGCCGGCTGCGGCGTCGGCCGGCACCGCCCCAACGGCGCTCATGCCGCTCCCTCCACCGTCTCCTTGATCCCGCTGATCGTGGCCGACATGTTCGCCGCCCACTCCCCGAGCCGGCGGGCGATCACCTTCTCCTCCTTGTCGGGCATCTTCTCGATGAGCGCCGTGATGCCGGACGGGCCGGGGCCCATCTGGGCCCAGTACCGCAACCGGGTGCCGCTGCCCTCCGGCGCCAATTCCAGCCGCCACACGGCCGACGGCGCCTCGGGGTCGCCCACGGCCCAGCCGAAGCGGCGCTCGGGAACGAAGTCGACGACCGTGCTCGTCGTCTCCCACTCGCCCCGGGCGGGGTGGAAGTTGCGGCCGGTGAAGCGGGCGCCGAGGCAGGGGCCGCCGCCGGTGTCGACCCAGACCGCCTCCTGCAGCTCCGTCCCGAACCTCGACGGCGTCATGATCTCCGTCACCAGCGGCCACACCTGTTGCGGCGGGGCGGCGACGTACAACTCGGTCTCGGTGGTGGGGCCGTCGGCGAAGCGCACCGGGGTCTTCCTCCTCAGGACGAGAGCGGTCAGTTGCACCACTGAACTGACCCTAACCTGTGTCGGTTCACTAGCGCAACTGTTAACCTGGGCAATGTGAAGGGGCCAGGGTTCTCATGAAAACGGCCAGGGTCTCATGAAGCGGACTGAGTTCGCCTCGTGGCCGTGCTCGATCGCCCGGAGCGTCGATCTGCTGGGCGACTGGTGGACGCCGCTCGTTCTCCGGGAGGCGTTCCTCGGCGTCCGCCGCTTCGACGACATCCAGGCCTCGCTCGGGATCGGCCGCAACGTCCTCACCCAGCGGCTCAAGCGCCTGGTCGACGAGGGCATGCTCGACCGGGTCCGCTACCAGGAGAAGCCCGACCGCTTCGAATACGTCCTGACCGAGAAGGGGCGGGACTTCTACCCCGTGCTGGCGGCCATGATGGCCTGGGGCGACCGCTGGCTGTCGGGCGAGGAGGGCCCGCCGATCGTGCTGCGCCACACGACGTGCGGCCACGACAGCACGGCCAAGGTCGTGTGCTCCGAGTGTGGCGAGGCGATCGAAGCCCGCAACGTCCGGGCCCGGCTCGGCCCGGGCTACCCGGCGGACCAGGCGCCCCCGGGCCGGATCCGCCCGCCCTCAGCCCGCTGAGGCGGACGCCGCGGCGGCGAGGACGGCTTCGGCCAGCTCGGGGCGGCAGATCACGAGGTCGGGCAGCCAGGGCGGGAGCTGGTTGTAGACCAGGGGCGAGCCGTCGAGGCGGGAGACGTGGAGGCCGGCGGCGGCGGCGACCCCGACGGGGGCGCAGGAGTCCCACTCCCACTGCCCGCCGCCGTGGACGTAGACGTCGGCCTCGCCCAGCACCACCGCCATGGCCTTGGCGCCGGCCGAGCCCATCGGCAGCAGGTCGCCGCCGAGGGCGGCCCGCACGATCTCCGTCTCGGCCGGCGGGCGGGTCCGGCTGACCACCAGCACCGGCGGCCGGTCGACCGCCGGGGGCAGCTGGGGGGGCGACACGGTGGACAGGGTCATGCCCCGGGCCGGCAGGGCCACGGCGGCCGCGGTCGGGAACCCCTTCTCGACCAGGGCGACGTGCACGGCCCAGTCGGTGCGGGGGTCCTCGCCGAACTCCCGGGTGCCGTCGAGCGGGTCGACGATCCAGGTGCGGACGGCGTCGACCCGGCTGGGGTCGTCGGCCCGCTCCTCGGACAGCACGGCGTCGTCGGGGTGGCTCTCGGCGAGCAGCCGGAGGATGAGGTCGTTGGAACGGCGGTCGCCCTCGTCCTTGAGCTGGGACGGGTCGAGCCGGCCGGCGGCGGCGTCCGCCCGGATCTCGAGGAGGAGAGCCCCCGCCTCGGTCGCGATGCGGTGGGCGTCGTCGTGGTCAGCCATCCCCGGAGCCTAATCCCGCCTCCGCGGGACGGGCGCCGCGCCGGCTGCGCGACCATCGCGCCCATGAGCCCGATCGCCGCCCCCGCCGCCCGGAAGCACGTCGCCGAGGTCTGGACGACCGACATCGTCCCGACGCTGTGCGACTTCATCCGCATCCCGAACGTGTCGGTGGCCTTCGACCCGGGCTGGTCGGAGGCCGGGCACATGGCCCGGGCGGTCGACCTGGTGGCGGACTGGCTGCGGGCCCGGCCGGTCGACGGAGCGACCGTCGAGGTCCAGGAGATCCCGGGCCGCACGCCGGTGATCGTGGTCGACGTACCCGCCCACGGCGTCCCCGACGACGGCGGCTCCGTCCTCCTCTACGGACACCTCGACAAGCAGCCGCCGCTGGCCGAATGGCGGACGGGACTCGGGCCCTGGGAGCCCGTCCGGGACGGGGAGCGGCTCTACGGCCGGGGGGGCGCCGACGACGGGTACGCCGCCTTTGCCGCCGTGTCGGCCATCGAGGCGGTGCGGGCTTCGGGCGGCGTCCACCGGCGCTGCGTGGTGCTGATCGAGGCGTCGGAGGAGTCGGGCAGCCCCGACCTGCCCGCCCACCTGGAGCGGCTCGGCGACCGCCTGGCCGGCACAGACCTCGTCGTCGCCCTCGACTCCTGGTGCTGGAGCTACGACCGGCTGTGGGTGACGACGTCACTGCGGGGGCTCCTCGGCGTGGAGCTGACCGTCGAGGTGCTCACCGAAGGCGTGCACTCCGGGATGGCCGGCGGCGTGGTGCCGTCGTCGTTCCGGGTGCTGCGCCAGCTCCTCGACCGGGTGGAGGACTCCGCCACCGGCCGGGTCCTGGTCGACGCCCTCCACGTCGACATCCCGGAGGACCGCCTCCGCCAGATCGCCGACGTCGCCGGCGACCTCGGCGACCTCACCGCCACCTACCCCTGGGCGCCGGGCGTCGAGCCGCTCGGGACGGACAACGCCGACCGGCTCCGGGCCCGGACCTGGGAGCCGGCCCTGGAGATCATCGCCGCCGAGGGCCTGCCCTCGCTGCAGAACGGCGGCAACGTGCTGCGGCCGAAGACCACCGCCGGCCTGTCGTTCCGGCTGCCCCCGACCTGCGACGCCGCCACGGCCACCCGGGCCGTGGAGGAGATCCTGCGGGCCGACCCGCCGCACCGCGCTGTCGTCACGGCCGAGGCCACCACCGCCGAGGGCGGGTGGGCCGCCCCGCCGCTCGCCCCCTGGCTTGCGGCGGCGCTCGACGGCGCCTCCCGGGCCGCCTTCGGGGCCGACCCCCGCTACGTCGGCGAGGGCGGCACGATCCCGTTCATGGGCATGCTGGGCCGGTCCCTCCCGGAAGCGCAGTTCGTCATCACCGGCGTCCTCGGCCCGGGCAGCAACGCCCACGGCCCCAATGAGTTCCTCCACATCCCGACCGCCGAAAAGGTCACCGAGGCGGTCGCCCACCTCCTCGACGCCCACGCCCGGAGATAACGGGCAAACCGCGCAAACCGCGCCATCCGCGCCCACTTGGCCGACCGCTTCGAGCATTCTCGGAGGATCGGAGCCGATCATCTCTCGGCGTCTCGGTTGGGGAAGGGATGTCGTGGGCGACGAGGTGACTCCTGTTGGGAGGAGGCGCAGGTCCGGCGCGCTGGTTGCGACGACCATCGGCGTTGTCGCCATGTTCGGCGCCGTCGCGGGCCTGACCGGCGGGAACTCGACCGGTCCCCGCCCGGTCGCCCTGACCCCGGTGGCCCCGCCCCCGTCGCCAACGGCCGGGACCGAGGCCGACGCCGCGGCGGGTGCCGACGCCGCCGGGGCCCCCGCTCCGGTCGTCGGTGTCGCCACCGCCGCCCAGGCCCCGGCCACCACCTCGACAATCGTCGCCGGCGCCAAGGCCGCCGCCACCCGACCGAGGTCGATCGTCGCCACCACCACCCCCACGGCCCCGACCGGCACCGTCGAACAGCGGGGCGCGGCGGCCCTGGCCCTGATCAGCTATCCGTGGGAGCGGACGGGGTTTTCGATCGTCTTCACCGGCCCCAACGACGGCCTGCTCGGCCTGACCGACCCGTCGAGCAAGCGGACGACGATCTACATCCGCCCCACCCAGTCCATCAGGGACATCGCCCGGGTGCTCGCCCACGAGATCGGGCACACCGTCGACTTCACCATGACCACCGACGCCGAACGGGCCGACTACCGCCGGATCCGGGGGCTCGACAACCGGCCCTGGTACCCCGACTGCAGCGGGTGCTCCGACTACGCCTCGCCGGTCGGGGACTGGGCCGAGACGTTCGCCTACTGGTTGCTGGGCGACGGCAGCTTCGCCTCCCAGTTGGCGCCCAAGCCCACCGCCGCCCAGCTGACCGCCCTCACTCCGCTCTTCACCCCCGACCCCCCGGCGGTGACGACGCCGACCACCCACCCGCCGACCCCCACGACAACGACGACGGCCGCCCGGTCCACGACCCCGAGGGCCACGCCGGCCCCGCGGCCGACGACCCCGAGAGCGACGACCACGACGACGTCCCCGAGACCCACGCCAACGACCACGAGACCCACGACCACGACCACGAGACCCACGACGACGACCACGGCACCGACGACCACGACCACGGCACCGACGACCACGACCACGACCACGAGACCGACGACCACCACGACGACGACCACAGGACCGACGACCACGACGACGACCACGGGACCGACGACCACGGGACCGACGACCACGACGTCGGCCGGTCCCGGCACCGGCTCGACGTCCCCGTCCCCCGGCTCCCCGCCCCGCCGGGCTTGATGCCCAGCCGGTAGGTGATTGGCGCATCCTCCGTC
>JAUZEY010000164.1 GCA_030838785.1 Actinomycetota bacterium
TCGGCCACCGCATCGATCTCGGGGAGCCCGCACCGGGGAACGGCCGCCGAGAAGTCGCCCGCACCGAGCCGATCGGCCGCCCGGGCCAGACCCTCCAGCGGACGGGCGAAGCGGCGCGCCTGGAAGACGGCGAGAACGGCAGAGCTCCCCAGGCCGACTCCACCGACGGCGAGAAGGACGAGGACGGACCGCCGGACCCGGGCATCGAAGGGTCGGATCGACGTCTCGAGGCGCACGGTCGCGCCGGCGGTGACGTCGGCGGTCGCGGCCAGAGTTCCCCCTATGGGAGGACGCCGGCCGGCCTGGACCCGGGTGCCGTCGAGACCGATGGCGATCCAGTCCCCCTGGGGCGTCAGCGGGGTCAACTCCTCGACCGACGGAAGCCGGCCAGCCCGGATCCGGTCGTCCACCGCCAGGGCGATGGCGTCGACCTGGCGTTGGAGCCGGGCGCGCGCCGCGTCCTCCACGACCCGGTCGAGCAGGTAGGCCAGGGGTACCCCGAGGACCGTGAGGGCCACCAGGACGATCGCCACGGTCGAGGACAGGAGCCGCCGGCCCACCGACGCTCAGTCAGGCTCGGCCGAGCCGGGTTCGAACCGGAACCCGATGCCCCGCACGGTGGTGATGAGCCGGGGATGGGTGGGATCGTCGCCGAGCTTGCGGCGCAGCGCGGAGATGTGCATGTCGAGCGTTCGGGTGGAACCCCACCAGTGCTCGTCCCACACCGTCGACATGATCTTTTCCCGGCGCAGCGCTCTGCCGGCCTCACCGACGAACAGGGCGAGGAGGTCGAACTCCTTGGGCGTGAGTTCGAGCTGCCGTCCGCCGAGCCAGGCCCGGTGGGACTCGAGGTCGACCCGCACGCCGGCCGTGCCCGGCTGTTCGCTGGTCTCCGCCGCCAGCGCACGCCCGGCCGCCCCCCGCAGACGGGCCCGCAGCCGGGCGACCAGCTCTGCAACCCGGAACGGTTTCGTCACGTAGTCGTCGGCGCCAGCGTCGAAGCCGACGACCAGGTCGACTTCTTCTCCCCGAGCGGTGAGCATGACCACCGGAAGCAGCGGACGTTCCTCCCGCAGGCGCTGGCACACCTCGAGGCCGTCGACGTCGGGCAGCGTGAGATCGAGCAGCACGAGATCCACTCCGTCGTCGGCCGCCCGCAGCAGTGCCGCTTCACCACAGTCGACATGGTCGACGACGAAGCCCGCCCGCTCGAGGGCCCGCACGAGCGGGCGGGAGATCGCCGGGTCGTCCTCCACCAGCAGCAGCCTGGCCACGCCGCCAACGTATGGGCAGCGGGCCGCGCCGTGGGACGGCCTTTTGGCCAGTCTGATCGGCACCATTTGGGCGGGGGTCGCCATGCCTTGACACAGTGTTGACGACGCGCAGGTCCAGCGCTGAGCGACGCCTCCCTATGGTTCGGTGCAATGACCCTCGAGGACGAACCGCGGCCGGGCGCCTGGGCGCAGCGGGCCGCGTGCCGGAACACCAGTACCCAGCTTTTCTTTGCCGCCGATACCGTGAGCGCGGCCGCCGCCCGGCGCCTGTGCCGATGCTGTCCGGTGCGCGCCGAGTGCGCCGACTACGCCCTCGGCCTGCCCGACCTCACCGGGATCTGGGGTGGCATGACGGACGGCGAGCGCCGACGGGTGCGCCAAGCGCTCTCGTGCTCCGAGTCGACCAGCGGTCTCGGGTCACGAGCCCGCCGGGCCGGGTGAGGACGTCGGCGTGAACCGCTGATGAAGGGTTGATGTCGTGACGGCGGGTGACCGGACACACCACGGGCCGTCGTCCACATAAGGTGGCCACGCTCCTCCCATTCGAAGCACCCCTGGAAGAAGCCGAGCTGACCATGTGGGACGGCTACAAGAGCCCGGGATGCTGGGACGAGCTGCTTCTCGACGGTCACCCCCGCCCGGCCTGCGAAGGTGTGGTCCGTTACCTCAGGTCGCTCGGCGACGAGCTCGTCGGACGGCAGGAGGCGGCCGAGCTCGCCATCCGCTCGATGGGCATCACCTTCACCGTCTACACCGAGGCCGCCAACATCGACCGGGCCTGGCCGTTCGACGTCATTCCGCGGGTGATCTCGACCGAGGAATGGGAGCGCCTCTCGGCGGGGCTCGTCCAGCGGCTCAGCGCCCTCAACCTGTTCATCGGCGACCTGTACGGCGCCGCCCGGGTCGTGGCCGACGGCGTGTTTCCGGCCGAGGTGCTGGCTTCGTCGGTGAACTACCGCCCCCAGTCGCAGGGGGTGCGACCGCCCCAGGGTGTGTGGGCCCACATCTGCGGCAGTGACCTCGTGCGTGACGCGGACGGGACGATGTACGTGCTCGAGGACAATCTGCGCGTGCCGTCGGGCGTGTCGTACATGCTCGAAAACCGCCGGGTCACGAAGCGGGTCTTCGCCGACCTGTTCCGCGATCTCCCCATCCAACCGATCGACGGCTACCCCGCGAAGCTGGCCGCCCTCCTCGCCGCCCTGTCCCCCCGGCCGGGCGACACCCCCGTCATCGCGGTACTGACGCCCGGCATCTTCAACTCCGCCTATTTCGAGCACGCCTTCCTCGCCCAGCAGATGGGCGTCCACCTGGTGGAGGGCGAGGACCTCGTCGTCGATGCCGACGACTGCGTCTACCTCCGCACCGTCGGCGGCCTCGTCCGCGTCGACGTCATCTACCGCAGGGTCGACGATCTCTTCCTCGACCCCGAGGTGTTCAGGTCGGATTCCACCCTGGGCGTCCGCGGGCTCATGCGGGCCTGGCGGGCCGGGAACGTCGCCCTCGCCAACGCCCCCGGGTCAGGGGTGGCCGACGACAAGGCCGTCTATGCCTATGTCCCCGCGCTGATCCGCTACTACCTGGACGAGGATCCCTTGATCCCCAACGTTCAGACCTGGCTGTGCCACCACGACACCGATCGCCGCCACGTACTGTCCCATCTCGACGAGATGGTCGTGAAACCGGCCAACGGGTCGGGCGGGTACGGTGTCTTCGTCGGCTCGATGGCCACGGAGGACGCGAAGGACGAGCTGCGACGGCGGGTCGAGGCGAACCCTCGCGACTACATCGGCCAGCCCATCGTGCGACTTTCCACCGCGCCCACGCTGTGCAACGGGCGGATCGTGCCCCGGCACCTCGATCTGCGGCCCTTCATCCTCTCCGGAGACCAGCCCTACGTGACCCAGGGCGGGCTCACCCGGGTCGCGCTGGAGGAGGGATCGATCGTGGTCAACAGCTCCCAGGGTGGGGGCAGCAAGGACACCTGGGTCATCGACCCCACCACCGTACCCACCTCCGCCGCTCGCCAGGGTCAGTCACAATCGTGAACCAGGACGGCACCGTGTTGTTGTCGCGGGTCGCCCGGTCGGTCTATTGGGCCGGGCGCCACCTCGAGCGGGCCGAGGCCACGGCCCGGCTGGTGCACGTCCACACCAAGCTCTTCCTGGACCTGCCCAAGGCCGCCGGCATCGGCTGGAGGCCGTTGCTCGCGGTGGCCGGAAGCGGCGAGGCGTTCCGCCACGGCCACCCCGAGGCCAGCGAGGAACACGTTGTCGCCTTCCTCGCCACCGACGCCGAGCACCAGGGGTCGATCGTCGGCTCCGTCGCCCAGGCCCACGCCAGCCTGCGGGTGACCCAGGCGATCCTGCCCAGCGAGGCGTGGGAGGTGCTGAACCAACTCCACTCGTGGACGGCGCAGACGCGCCACCAGGCCGTTGACCGCCGCACCCGCCTGGGGTGGATGGCCTATGTGATCGGCCAGTGCCAGCTGCTGTCAGGAACGCTCGAAGGCGCCATGAGCCACGACGACACCTACGCCTTCCTCGAGATCGGTCGCAGCCTCGAGCGGGCGGACATGACGACCCGGGTTCTCGACATCCAGGCCGGCGTTCTGGCCGACCAACTCGACAGCGCCACCCCATACGCCGACCTGACGTGGACGGGGGTCCTGCGCTCTCTCAGCGCCTACCAGATGTTTCTCCGCACCGCCGGGTCCGCGATGACGGGCCCCGCCGCATTGCGGTTCCTGCTCCGGGACCCGCAGTTCCCCCGCTCGGTCGAGCGCTGCCTCATCGTGATCTCCGGTGCCCTGCTGGAGCTGTGCCGCCACGACGATCCGATGGAGGGCTGCACCGAGGCGCAGAGGCTGCTGACGGAGGCTGAGCTCGACACCCTCGCCACCACCGGACTGCACCACTACGTCGACCGCCTGCAACAGGGCCTGGGTGCACTCCACGACGTGCTCGTCGCCACCTACTTCCCGGTCGAGCCGTCGACCGAGACGGTGCTCCAACCGGCATGAGCTCGCCACCCGACCTCCTCGCCTCCTACCGTCAAGTACGAGCGGCCCACGACGAGATGCTCACGGCCGACGGTCGGATCCGCGAGCACTGGGCCCATACCGGGCGTGTCTTGAACGATCTGGGCCTCGACGAGCTCCTCGACCGTCGCGACACGGCCTCCCGCCTGCTCGACGACGACGGCGTCACCTACAACGTCTACGGCCAGGACGATCCCTCCTCCGCTCCCGCGCCGGCCGCCGCCCCCTGGGGCCTCGATCCGGTCCCGCTGCTGCTCACCAGCGACGAGTGGGCGGGCGTGGAGCTCGGCGTGATCCAGCGGGCCGAGCTGTTCAACCTGATCCTCACCGACCTCTACGGCCCCCGCCAGTTGCTCCGCCGCGGGGTGCTGCCCGACGAGCTTGTCTTCTCCCACCCGGGCTTTCTCCGCCAGTGCGACCAGATCCGCGTGCCCGGCAGCCAGCAACTGTTCACCACCGCCGTCGACCTGGCCCGCGACGGCTCGGGTCGATGCACCGTGTTGGCCGACCACACCCAGGCGCCGTCGGGTGCGGGCTACGCCCTCGAGAACCGGGTCGTCGTCTCGCGCGTCTTCCCGAGCCTGTACCGCGACTCGCAGGTCCACCGGCTGGCCCCGTTCTTCCGCACGTTGCGGACGTCGCTCCAGGACTACGCCCCGCCTGACACCGACGATCCCCGCATCGTGCTGCTCAGCCCCGGGCCGTGGAGCGAAACCGCCTTCGAGCACGCCTACCTCGCCGCCCATCTCGGCTACCCGCTGGTGGAGGGCAGCGACCTGACGGTGCGCGACGGCCGGGTGTGGCTGCGCTCCCTGGGCCGGCTCGAGCGGGTCCACGTCATCCTGCGCCGGACCGACGCCTGGTTCTGCGACCCGCTGGAGTTGCGGGGCGACTCCCGGCTCGGGGTTCCCGGCCTCGTGGAGGCGGCCCGCCTCGGAGGCGTCTCCATCCTCAACACCCTCGGCAGCGGCCTGCTCGAGAACCCGGGCCTCCTGCCCTACCTCCCCCGGTTGTCGGAGCACCTCCTCGGCGAGCAATTGCTTCTGCCGTCGGTGCCCACCTGGTGGTGCGGCGACGAGGACGGCCGTCGCCACGTGCTCGCCCACCTCGACCGCCTGGTGATCAAGCCGATCGCCCGGGGGGCCGGGCCGACGGCCGTGTTCCCCTGGGAGCTGAGCCGGGACGGCCGGGACGATCTGCGGCGCCGCATCGAAGCGCAGCCGGCGGGCTGGGTCGGTCAGGAGTCCCTCGATCTGGCCTCGGCGCCAACGCTCACCCCCACCGGGCTCGAGGCCCGCCCGACCGTGCTGCGAGCCTTCGCGGTGGCCCGCCATGACTCCTACACGGCCATGCCGGGCGGCCTGACCCGGGTGGCGGGCTCGGCGGGCACCAGCCCCCGCATCTCCAACCAGGCCGGCGCCATCAGCAAGGACACCTGGGTGCTGGCGTCGGAACCCGAGAAGCTGTCCGGATTCTGGCTGGCGGCGGGCGCGCCGGTGGCGGCCACCGATCCGGAGGCGTCGATGTCGTCGCGCGCCGCCGAGAACCTGTTCTGGCTCGGCCGCTACGCCGAGCGGGCCGAGGCCATGGCCCGTCTCGTGCGAACGGCGCACGACCGGCGCAACGACTTCCAGCGGGGGGCCAACCCCGCCGGCACCGAATGCCTGCAGGTGCTGCTCACCGCCCTCACCCGGGTCAGCTCCACCTACCCGGGCTTCGTGGGGGCGGGAGGGGCCGATCGACTCGCCGGCCCCGGTGAGGAACTGTTCCAGCTCGTGGTCGACGAGAAGCGTCCGGGCACGCTGGCCCACGCCGTGCGCCACCTGCTCGGCGCCGTCCAGGCCGTGCGCGACCAGCTGTCGACCGACACCTGGATGGTGGTCGGCACGCTCGACCGCGAGATCCGGGAACTGCGCGACTCCGACCCCCATCGCCCCATGGTCGTGCAACACACCCTGAGCCGGATCATGCAGAGCCTGCTCGCCCTGTCGGGACTGGCCGGTGAGAGCATGGTCCGCGACCCGGGTTGGCGCTTCATGGACGCCGGACGGCGCATCGAACGGAGCCTGCAGCTCGCCGCCCTCCTGCGGGCGACCATCACCGTCGAACGCAGTACCGCCACCGACAGCCTGCTCCTGGAGTCGGTGCTCATCGCGGCCGAGAGCATCATCACCTATCGACGCCGCTACCGGTCGCAAGCCCAGGTGGAAACGCTCCTCGACCTGCTGGTCGTCGACGCCGACAACCCCCGCTCGCTCGCTTCCCAGCTCGACCAGCTCGCCGTCGACCTGCGCCTCATGACCAGCCTGGACCACGGGTCCCGCCTCAGCGAGCCGGAGCGTCTGGTCCTGGAGGCCTCGACGGCTCTGCGCCTGGCCGATACCGCCGTGCTGGCCGGGCCCCCTCGGGCGGACGGCAGCCGCCCCGACCTCGACGACTTCCTCACCCGCATCCTGGAGTTGCTCCACCGCACCGCCGACGCCATCGACCGCGACCGCTTCGTCCACCTCCTGCCGCAGCAGTCGCTGCTCGCCCCGACGTGACGTATCGAGTCGTCCACCGGACGGAGTACCGCTACGAGTCGGAGGTCTCTTCGAGCTACGGCGAGCTGTACGTGCTGCCTCGCGATGTCCCCGGCCAGGTGTGCCGGTCCTCCCGGGTACGCATCGAGCCCGAGCCCCGCGACTTTCGGGAGCGGACCGACTTCTACGGGAACCGGGCCGTCTACTTCGCCGTGCTCGAGCCGCACACCCGGCTGACCGTCACGGCCGAGAGCACGGTCGACGTCAGCCGGCCCGGCTCGATCTCCCTGCCCGCCGACCAGGCCTGGGAAGCGAGCCGTGACCGCCTGCGCCTCGACCCCGGCGACGACGCCTTCAGCGCCCGCGGCTTTCTGCTCGACTCGCCCAAGGTCGTGGTGACGCCCGCCGTCGCCGCCTACGCCGCGCACTCGTTCCCCTCCGGGCGGCCGCTCACCGAGGCCCTCACCGAGCTCACCGCCCGGATCCACGCCGACTTCGCCTACAAGCCGGGTTCGACGTCGGTGCGCACCACGCTCGCCGAACTGCTCGACGGTCGCCAGGGCGTCTGCCAGGACTTCGCCCATTTGGAGGTCGGCTGCCTGCGCTCGGTCGGGCTCGCCGCCCGCTACGTGAGCGGCTACCTCGAGACGCGGCCCCCGCCGGGGCGACCCCGACTGGTAGGAGCCGACGTGTCCCACGCCTGGGCGTCGGTGTTCGTGGCCGACGTCGGTTGGGTCGACGTCGACCCGACCAACGATCGGTTCGTCTCCGATCGCTATGTCACCACCGCCTGCGGCCGGGACTACGGCGACGTTTCACCGCTGAAGGGCGTCATCTACACGGAGAGCAAGAAGAACGAGTTGCACGTCTCGGTCGACGTGGCTCCTCTGGAAAGGTTGGACTGAATGCGCATTCGGGTCGGTTGCGAGTTCGACTACGAGTCGCTCGGCCCCACGCCGACGATCTGGCAGGTGCGGCCCCGGGCCGAGCGGGAGCAACGTCTCCTCTCCGAGTCCTGGGGTACGTCGCCGTCGTTGCCGTGGACCTCGTACCACGACGCCTACGCCAACGTCTGCGATCGCCTGACGCTGCCCCCGGGCCGGACGCTCCTGCGCTACGACGCCCACGTCGAGGTTCCCGGCGTCGTCGACGACGCCGACAAGGGGGCGCGCCAGGTTGCCGTCGAGTCGCTGCCCGATGAGACGATGGTCTTCCTGCTGGCGAGCCGGTTCTGCCTGTCCGACGTGCTGCGGGCGCCGGCCTGGGATCTCTTCGGCGGAACGGAGCCGGGATGGCCCCGGGTGGCGGCGGTGTGCGACTGGGTCCACGAGAACGTCCTGTTCCAGGTGGGGACCAGCAGTCCCATCACCTCGGCCCTCGACGTGTGGGAACAGCGCACCGGCGTCTGCCGCGACTTCGCCCACCTGGGCGTGACCCTGTGCCGGAGCCTCAACATCCCGGCCCGCTACGTCTTCGGCTACCTGCCCGACATCGGCGTCCCCCCGCCCTACCCCCCCATGGACTTCTGCGCCTGGTTCGAGGCCTACCTCGAGGACCGCTGGTGGACCTTCGACCCTCGAAACAACGAGCGCCGGATCGGCCGGGTCGTCATCGGCCGGGGCCGCGACGCCCTGGACGTCGCCATGGTGACGGCCTATGGCGCGCCCAACCTGCAGGCGATGACCGTGTGGGCCGACGAGGTCGCCGACGACGGCTAGGCGACCTGCGGCGGCATCGAGACCGTCGCGCCGTGACGGTCGGCGGCGGCCTGCGCCAGCCAGGCGAAGAGCCGATCATGGGGAGGCTGGGGGGTGAGCAGCTCCGGGTGCCACTGGACGCCGAGCAGGAAACGGTCGTCGATGCTCTCCACGGCTTCGATGACCCCGTCCGGCGCCCACGCCACCGGACGCAGGCCCGCCCCGATCCCGGCCACCGCCTGATGATGGAGGGTGTTCACACCGAACGTCTGCTGGCCGGTGATCGCGGCCAGGAGGCTGCCGGGCTCGATCTCCACGGAATGCACCGTCTCGCAATCCCGCTCGTACTGCTTGTGGGACTCGTCGGTGCCGACCGGCAGGTGCTGGACGAGCGTGCCGCCCGCCGCCACGTTGATCACCTGGGCGCCCCGGCAGAGGCCCAGGACCGGTAGGCCGGCCACGCGGGCCGCCGCCACCAGCGCCAGCTCCCAGGTGTCGCGGGCGGCGTCGACGCCGTAGGCCTCGGGTGCGGATTCCTCCCCGTAGCACGAAGCCGCCACGTCGCCCCCGCCGGTCAGGAGCAGCCCGTCCAACCCGGACAGAACCTCCTCGGCGTCGGCCCAGCCCAGCACCGGCAGGACGAACGGGTAACCGCCCGCACCGACGACCGCATCCGTGTACGCCCGGTCGAGATGCTCGACGCGGCGCTCGTCGTGCAACGAGGGTTTGCTGGTGACACCGATCCGCGGCTTCATCGCCGGGTCAGGGTAGACCCAGCGCCCTCGGCTGAGCCCGTCAGCCCGGGGGGCGCCGGGCGGCGACCTCGGCCAGGGCCCGGAGATGGTCGTCGACACTACCCAGGCCGGCACCCATGGTGTTGACGGCGACGTGGCTCGCGCCGGCCTTCTCCCACTGGTCCATGCGGTCGACCGTGTCGGCGACATCGCCCTGCCAGCTGACCCGGCCCTCCATCCCGATCGAGGCGGGGTCGCGGCCGGCGGCCCGGGCTGACTCGTCGATGATCGCCCGGGCGGCGTCGAGCTTCGGGCCGGGCTGCATCTGGGGGAACCAGCCGTCGGCCAGGCGGCCCATCCGGCGGTAGGCGGGCTCGGACGATCCACCGAGCCAGATCGGGATCGGACGTTGCCGAGGCATCGGCGCCAGGCCCGCCCCGGTGACCCGCTCGTGCTCGCCCTCGAAGGTGACGGTCGTCTCGGTCCACAGCCGGCGCAGGAGCGTCACCTGCTCCTCGAGGCGGGCGCCCCGGTCGGAGAAGCGCTTCCCGAGAGCCTCGTACTCCACGGCGTTCCAGCCGATCCCGACGCCGAGGCGGAAGTGCCCCTCGGTCAGCAGGTCCACCTCGGCGGCCTGCTTGGCCACGAGGGCGGTCTGGCGCTGCGGGAGAATGATGATGCCGGTGACGAGCTCGAGGCCGATCAGCGCCGCCAGGTAGCCGAACAGCACGAACGGCTCGTGGAAGGTGGTGCGGACGTCGTAGGGGCCGTCCCAGCCCTGATGCACCGCCGGATCCGCTCCGACGACGTGGTCGTAGGCCAGCAGGTGGGCGAACCCCAGCTCCTCGACGCCCTCGGCATAGCGCCGCAGCCCGTCGCGGTCCGATCCGATCTCGGTTTGGGGGAGGACGACACCGATGCGCATCGCGCCACTATTACCCGCCGGTTGGGGTTCGGAATCGGGAAACGTTGAGTCACCCCGCTCCGCCCTCGTCAGGGGCTGGGCCAGCGCCAGACCGACGCCCCAGGCGACGAACAGGATCGCGCCGGCCACAGCCACCCCGGAGTCGTTGGCCGCGGCGCCGATGACGGCCGCCACCCCGATCGCCGCCATCCCGGCCCGCAGGGCAGTGCCGGTGGGAACGCGGCCCCGTACGACGACGAGGCCGAACAAGGCCACGGCGGCGACGATCACCCACTGGCTCGTACGGAAGCTGCTCAGTGCGCTGATCTCTCGCCGGACGAAGGTCTGGGCCGCGGACCCGCCGGTCAGCGTGCGACCGAGATGCGTCCGCTCTGCCGCGGGACGGCTGATGTCGAGGGCGGCGAAGGCGGCCAGAGCGCACAGCCCGGCAACCGCCGGGACGGCCAGGATCCGCCAGCGCCGTCGGCCCTGCCACGTGAGGAGGAGCACGCCGATCGCCGGGACGCTGGCCAGCACCCCTCCGGCGTCGGCTCCGAACATCGGTGCGCCATCGGCGAAAACGATGAAGCCCAGGCCTACGGCCACCGCCACCAGGGCCCGGCGCCCGTAGCGCTCGAGGGCGAGCGCGGCGGCCACGATGGAGGAGGCGGCGAGGAAACCGTAGGGGACGTTTCCGACCCCCGCGAACCGCCCCGCCGCAATGGCGTTGTTCACCGTCGGTGCATCCAGCTCCAGCATGCCGCGACGGAGCGCGTCGAAAGCGATCACGCCGGTCGTCACGGCGGTGAGAACGAAGACGACACGGGCCGGTTCTGGTCCGGCCCCAGCCACGGTCGCCACCGCCAGCAGGCCGGCGATGACGACCAGCGTGGCGATGCCGGCCAGGCGTCCGTACCGCCACCAGGGAACGAGCATCATCAGCAGCAGTGCGGCCGGCATGGCCAGCATGACCGCCGCCACCGGCAGACGGAGTCTCTCCCGGGGCAAGGCGATCAGCCCCGCCACGGCGGCCAGGAGGAAGACCGTCGTGAGCGGCCGGCCGACGTCCCGGCTGACTCCCGAGCGTCGGTCCTCCTCGACGAGGCGGCTCCGGCTGACCGGGTGAGCGGCGCGGACGACGCCCCCCTCGAAGACGTTCGGAGGAGCGACGCCGACCAGGGACAGCAGCGTCGGGGCGATGTCCGGGAGCGTGACGAAACCGGGCTGGCGGGTGGACGGGGAGACGAGCCCCGCCCGGCCGAACCCGCACTCGGGCGAGACGGCGATGGCACCGAGACCCCCGTCTGCCGGGGCGGAACCGCTGGCGACGATCCGGCACGCTCCGGCCGTCGCGTCACGGAGGCGAACGAGGTCGGCGACCTCGGCCTCGACCATGACGAGCCGAGCCGGCCCGACCGCCTGGACAGCCTGGCCCGGGTCGCCGAGGGTGAGGCCGCCGAGGTTCCCGCTGTGATCGGCGGCGAGGGCGGCCACGTCCGCCGACCGCCCCACGACGGCGACTGGGACACCGTGATCCTCGAGCAGTTGACCGAGCTGCCCGAGGTGCCCGCCGTAGCGCAACCGACGATCCCGCTGCTCCAGGCGGGCCCAGTTGCGGACGGAGATGCCGGCACCCCTCACGTCGAGCGGGCCGACCCCGGCCACGGTGGGCAGCCCGCCGGTGCGGCGGCCCTTGGCCATCGTCAGGTACACGTCGATCGGCCGCTGCCGAGGGACCGAATTGAGCGCCAGGCTGGCCTTCGCCCAACCGTCGAACGACGGAGGCATGGTCGCCCAACGCAACCCGGGCACGACGACGAAGACGACACGGTCGCGGGGCATGACAACGTCCGCCGAGGCGGTCGAACCGAAGGCGCAGACGGCGATGAACAACGGGATCGCCGCGGCTCCGGCCCGCAGCCACACGGTCCTGCGTACGGTCATGCGGCGGCGCGACTCCCGAGCCGCCTCACGCTCTCCCGGGCGCTCACGGTCGTCCGGGCGTTCACCAGCGCCACGGCCGCCACCGAAGCCAGGAAGGCCAGCGTCAACGCATCCGGGGCGGCTGCGCCGTTGGGGAGCACGAGCAGCGAGAGGCCGGCCGAGACCCATACGAGCGACGGTCGGAGCCCTCCTGGCCCGGCGGCCGCCAGCGGGACCATCCCCCACAACAGGTACCAGGGCTGGATGACCGGTCCGAGCGTCACGACGGCCAGAAGGCTGATGCCGAGGCGGGCCGGCGAAGGCCGGCGACTCCGCATGGTCAGAGCGTGCGCACAGATGAGAGCGGCGAGCGCGAGCCCCGTCGCTCGGGCCAGGGAGAGGGTCCAGGAAGCAGGGAAGGCGAGGCCCAGGCGCTGGGTGAGATGACCCGCGGCCAGGCCGATGTCGGTCGTCGGCGAGAGGACGGTCCGGACCCGGGTGGCAGTGGTCAGCGTCCCGAGCCACCCCCAGCCCAACCCGGCCCCGGCGGTCAGGAGCGTGGCGACCGTGGCGGTGATGGCCGCCGCGCCGGCCGCCGCCCGCGCCGCGCTGCGGCGGTCCGGGCAGGAACGAAGCCAGTCAGCCCCGACATAGACGGCGCCGAGCGCGGCCGGTGCCTTGACCGCGGCCGCGAGGAGACACAGCACCAGCGCGGCCCCGAAGCGGCCCCGGCGCGCCAGCACGAGCCCGGCCACGAGCAGGCCGAGCATCAAACCGTCGTTGTGTCCCCCGCTCACCACATGGAGGAGGACGAGCGGGTTCAGGACGCCGAGCCACAGGGCCTGCGACGGGTCTCGACCGCACGAGGCCGCCAACCGGGGCAGCCACAGGGCCAGCAGGGCGACACCGGCGATCGCCAGCAGGCGCAACCCGGCCACGGCGACCATCACGTGCTGGCCGCTGTGGCGCACGATGAGCCCGTCGACGGCGAGGAACAGCGGCCCGTAGGGACTCCGGGCGGTCATCCAGATGGGAGAAACGAAGCCCAGGTACGGCCCCCCAGCGAGAAGCGAGGGACCATGATGGTAGGGGTTGATCCCGAGGGCAATCTCCCGCCCGTGCGCCGCGTAGCTGAACACGTCCCGGCTGAAGAGCGGCGGCCCGATCAGGAGGGGAAGCCCCCAGGCGAGCAACACGAGAAGGAGCGCGCCGTGAGCGGTGCCCGGCTGGCGGCGAAGGAGACGCCCGACGTGCAGCCACGCCCCGACCAGGCCCAGGAGACCGGCATAGGTGCAGGCGTAACCGACCACGGTGCCGCTGACGCCACGCTGAGCAGCCTGTGGGCCCACCAGGACCCCGCCGGCCACGATCAGCAGGCTGGCCGTCAGCCCCGCCGCCAATCCGGGCCACAGACCGGCGCTCCGCAGCAGGGACGTGGGCCCCGCCGGGGCGCGCCTGCCCGGGCGGGCCAGACTCTCGCTGAGCATGCGCGACTCTAGAGCGCCGGGCCTCCACCGAGGCGGATCGGCAACCCCCGACCTTCAGTTACGAGGTTCAGGGCCCGAAGGCGGATAGGGTCGCTCTGTGGGCGGTCGGGCGGGGCGAAGAGCAGCGCGCGTCATTGCGGGTTGGGAATCCGTGTGCCGTCGATCGACGCTGGGCCTTTCACTGCTCATGACGACGCTGTCGGTCGCGTTGCACGCCCCGGGGTTCGTAGTCCGGCTGTTCAACTCCGATGAGGCGAGCCTGGCATCGATGGCCATGGTCATCAACCGGGGCGGAACGCTGTACCACAGGATCGCTGATCGCAAGCCTCCGGTCGTGCCCTTCCTGTACGCCGCAGTGTTCCGCCTGACCGGCACGACCGACATCCGCTATGTGCGCTTCGCCGCGGCGGTGGCGCTCGGCCTGACCGCGTCGTTGTTGACCGTGGAGGCGTTCCGGCGTACCGGCTCCCGCCGGGCAGGGCTGGGGTGCGGAGTGCTGTTCCTGTTCGCGGTGACCGCCTTCTTCCCCGATGACAGTCAGGCGGCCGGGTTCGAGATCTTCATGCTGCTGCCCATGACGGCGACGGTCGTCCTGGCCGCCCGCCGCCGGTATCTCGGGGCAGGCGTGGCATTGGCCATCGCCTGCCTCTGCAAACAGACCGCGGTGACGACCGCGCTGCCGGCGGGCTGGCTGTGCTGGCAGAACGGCGGACGGGCGGCACTCGGACGGTTCGGCGCCGGTGCGGTCGCCCCCATCGCAGTGACGGCGGCGTTCTTCGGCCCGGCGCCGTTCCTGTTGTGGACGGTCACCGGTACCGGCGGTTATCTCGCTTTGCAGGGGTCGGCGGGCGGGGCGCTGAGCCGGGCGGTCGGAATGACAGCGGCGCTGGCCGGTCTCGAGATCAGCTCGGTCGTGCTCGTCGCGATCGCCCTGCGTCGCCGCTCGGCCGAGGTCGACCTGTGGCTCTGGCTGGCCGGAGGGGCGGTGGCGGTGACGGCCGGCCTCCGCTTCTTCGGCCACTACTACCTGCAACTGCTTCCGCCCGCCGCCCTGATCGCGGCGCCGGTTCTGGCCGCGGCGCCGGCGGTCGGTCGGCGCCTGGCGCTCGGTGGTGTGGCGCTGCCGGCCGCGGTCTGCGCCGGTGTCGGGCTCGTCCCCACCGGCGATTCGGCCAGCGTCCCCTACCGGCCGCTGGCCACCGCGGTCCGGAGGGTCACCGACCGGGACGACACCGTCTTCGTCTGGGGCAATGTGCCGGAGATCTACTGCCTGTCGGGGCGGGAGCCGGCAACCCGGTTCATCCATACCGGATTCCTCACCGGGAACTCGGGCGGCCGACCCAACGGACGCGGCGGTTCCAAGGAGGCGATGCCCGGCGCGTGGACGATGTTGGCCGCCGACCTTCGGGCGAAGCTTCCCGACCTCGTCGTCGACACAACGGGCGGCGACATCCGCCAGAGCGAGTACTACCCCATGTCGAGCACCTGGCTCTGGCCCCTGGTGCAGCGCAATTACCGTCTGGTGGAAACCCTCGATGGCGTCCGCTTCTACATCCTCAACCGCGTGACCGCCTAACGGGCCAGGGGCGCAGGGTAGGTTCCGGTCCATGCTCCCCCGGGTTCTCGCCACCCGCTACGTCTCCCCGCTGCGGGAGGGGGGTTCGCTGCCCGGGTTGGTCGAGGCCGACGACCTCGGCACCTACGTGATGAAGTTCACCGGTGCGGGCCAGGGTCGGAAGGCGCTGGTGGCCGAAGTCATCGTCGGCGAGCTCGGCCGCCGGCTCGGCCTGCGGATCCCGGAGATGGCGGCCATCGAGCTCGACACCACCATCGGCCACTACGAGGCCGACCAGGAGGTGCAGGACCTCTTGACCGCCAGCGTGGGGCTGAACCTCGGCATCGACTTCCTGCCCGGCGCCTTCGGTTTCGACGGCGTCGCCCATCCCGCCGACCCCGGCGAGGCAGCCCACATCCTCTGGTTCGACGCCTTCGTGGCCAACATCGACCGCACCTGGCGCAACCCGAACCTGCTCGTCTGGCACCGCCGGCTGTGGTGCATCGACCACGGTGCCGCCCTGTACTTCCACCACGCCTGGGAGCGGACCAGTCCGGAGCTGTTCGCCGCTCAGGCGTTCGACGCCCGGAACCACATGCTGATCCGCCAGGCCGCCGGAGTGCCCGACGCCGATGCGGCACTGGCCGGCCGGATCACGGCAGAGCTCCTCCACGACGTGGTGGCCCAGGTCCCGGACGAGTGGCTCGAGCCGGCGCCGGGACGGGAAAAGCCCGACGAGGTGCGGGCGTCCTACGTCGACCACCTCCTCGCCCGGGTGGCGGCGCCCCGCCGCTGGTTGCCGGAGGAGACGCCGTGACCGGTGACGCCGCCCGGACCAGCTTCGAGTACTTCGTGCTCCGCTGCGTGCCCCGCGTCGACCGGGAGGAGTTCGTCAACGTCGGAGTCGTCGTCTACTGCCAGGGCCCCGGCTTCCTCGCCGCCGCCTGCGACGTGAAGGTGGACCGGCTGCGGGCGCTGAACCCGGAGGTGGACGTCGACACGGTGTGCGCCGCCCTCGCCACCATCGAGGCGGTCTGCCGGGGCGACGACTCCGCCGGGCCCGCCGCCGGAGGCAGCCGCCGGGAACGCTTCGGCTGGCTGGCCGCCCCCCGCAGCACGGTCGTCCAGCCCGGCCCGATCCACGCCGGCCTCACCGCCGACCCTGCCCGGGAGCTGGCCCACTTGCTGGCCACCCTGGTCGCCTGAACGCCGCAGGCTACGTGGTCGATGAAGGCGGCGATGACCACGCGGCGGACTGGCTCATGGCTTCAGGACCAGTTTGCCTGTGACCCGGCGCTGGGCCAGGAGGGTCAGGGCGTCGGCCGCCTCCTCGAGCGGAAAGGCCGTGGGGGTGGGCGGACGGTAACGCCCGGCGGCGATGCCGGCGAAGACCTCGTCGACGAGGGCCAGGTTGCCGGTGGGATCCCGCCGGCCCCACGCGCCCCAGTCGATGCCGACGACCGTCCGGTTCTCCAGCAGCACGAGGTTGGCGGCCAGTTTGGGGATGGACCCACCGGCGAAGCCGATGACCAGGTACCGGCCGAAAGGGCCCATGCTGCGCAGGGCCGGTTCGGCGTACCGGTCGCCGACCGGATCGACGACGAGATCGGCACCGCCTCCGGTGATCTCCCGCACCCGGGCCTTGAGGTCCTCCTCCTGGTAGTCGATCGCCACCTCCGCTCCCGCCTCGAGCGCCGCCGCCCGCTTGGGCTCTCCGGCCGCAGCGGCGATCATCCGGAGGCCCAGCGACCGGCCCACGTCGACGGCGGCGAGGCCGATCCCCCCGCCGGCTCCGAGCACGAGCATCCATTCGCCCGGCGTGACGGTGGTCCGGCGGGTCAGGGCGAAGACCATCGTGGCGTAGCTCTCGACCGCGGTGGCGGCCACGTCGTAGGCCAGCCCGTCGGGCAGAAGGTTGAGCGCCGCCGCCGGCAGCACCCGGTGGCTGGCGTAGCCCCCGAGCGCCATCGACGTGGCCGCCACCCGGTCCCCCACGGCGACGCCGGACGCCCCGTCGCCGATCTCGACCACGTCGCCCGCCACCGTCAGCCCCGGTGTGAACGGGAGCGCCGGCTTGACCTGGTAGCCCCCGGCGACGATCAGCCCGTCGACGAAGCTCACGCCCGCCGCCCGCACGGCGACCACCACCTCCCCCGGACCGGCGTGGGGATCCGGTCCCTCTTCGATCACCAATCCTTCGGGCGGTCCGAACTGCTGACAGGTCACGCGCCGCACGACGGCCTTTCCCAGGGAACCCCGCATCCGTGGAACGTGGCGGCGTCTACTCCAGGGGGAGTTTCACGTCGAGGTCGACCTCGACTTCGTCCTTCACCTTGAGGGCGCCCATCATGGCGCTGAAGGGCTTCACGCCGAAGTTGGACTGGACGATCGGGACCTTGCCCGTGAGCCGGGCGGTGCTGCCGTCGGGCTTCATCGACAGGTCGAAGGTCACCTGGCGGCTCTGGCCCGCGATCGACAGATCGCCGGTGACGGCCACGTTGTTCTCGTCCCGGGCCTTCACCGACGTCGACTGGAACGTGATGCTGTTGTTCCCCAACAGGCCGGCGATGTTCTTCTTGATGTCGTTCTTGTCCTTCTCGGACACCGGCTTGGCCCCGCCAGTGGCGGCGACCACCTCGAGGGAGCGGGGCTCGACGGTGGCCGTCACCTCGCTCCGGGCCGGATCGGCGTCGACCGTGACCGTGGCTTTCCAGTTCGACGCCTCCAGCGTGAGGTCATGCCCCACCTTCGAGGCCATCCCCTGCCGCCCGGTGCGGACCTGGAGCTTCCCGTCCGAAGGTCCGAGGTTGTACGTGCCGGGCTTGATGGTCATGTGGGTCTCCTTTTCGGCCGCACGGACCTTACACCGCTACCTCCATGGGCCGAGGTTGTCGCCAGCCCGAGGCGCAGGAGCTTCAGATCCGGACGGTCAGTACCCGGCGCGTCGGCCGGGTCATCACCAGGAGGCCGGCGCCGAGGAGCATCACGCCGAGGCCGAGGAGCGCCCGCTTCTGGCTGGCCGAGCCGGTCCGGGCCAGGCTGTTCGGGGCGGGAACTCCGGGGACGGCGGAGGCGGCGGTGGGAGCCGGGCCCGGCGTCGTTGTCGCCCCCCGGGCCGGTGCGCCGGCCGCCGCCGGAGAACCGGGGACGGCCGAGCCGGAAGCCGTGCGGCTGGGACCGGCCGAGCCGGGCGTGCCGGCCTTCGGGGCGGACGTCGGGCCCTTCGCCGGCGCGGGCGCGGGCGCACCAGTCACCGGCGCGGGCGGGGCCGCCTGGGCGCCGGTGGGGGTCGGGGCGGGCTGTCCCGGCGCGACCGCCGTCTGGAACCCGTCGTTGGGCACGCGGTCGCTGACCGCCGGCTCCTTGTCGTCCTTCGGGTTGGCGTCGAAGTACATCGTGGCGGCGTAGCCCAGCGACTTCGGGTTGCCGATGCACTTGGGGTCGATCACCAGCGTGTAGCCGTCCTGGGGCGAGAAGCTGGCCGAGTCGGCATCGCAGACCGATTTGTCGTTGGGCTTGGTGGCGTCGAAGACGGCGCCGTACAGCTCGCCCTTGTTGGTGGCGAACTCCACCGTGTAGTCCGGCTGGCCGTCTCCGTTGGTGTCGAGGGCCCACTCAAGATCGTTGCCGTCGTTCCACGTCGGGTCCTTCAGGGGATCCGTCGCGGTCTTCAGCTGGGCCTTCATCCGGATCCAGCCCGGCGCGTACTCGAGCGACGCCGAGGTGATGTCGGCCCGGCTGTTGTCGAAGAGACCGGACGTGACCGTGTTGATCACGTCGCCGACACCGTCGAGCGCCGTCTGCACCGTCGTCACCAGCGGAGGGGCGGTGTCGGCCGCGCCGGCCCCCGAGGGCCCGACCGCCAACCCGAGCCCCACAGCCAGCATCACGACGCCAGAGATCCGGCGAATTCGCACGACGCACCCCCCAGGAGAAACGAAACCGCGGTTCGCCGGGGCAGAGAACCCGGCCCACTCGTCCGCCTGCGACGATTTGGGCGGTTTCTCCTGATTTCGCCCCAGTTGACCCCTAGGATACCGCGGCCGCCGGCTCCTCCCAGGACAGGCGGGGCGCATCGGCCCACAGCCGGTCGAGGCTGTAGTAGTCCCTCGTCTCCTCCAGGAAGACGTGGGCGACGAAGTCGCCGTAGTCGAGGAGCACCCAGGAGGCGTCCTGCAGGCCCTCCGTGCGGATCGGTCCGGCGTGGCCCTCGTCCTTCAGCTTCTTCTCGATCTCCTCGGCGATCGTGCGCACCTGGCGCACGTTCCTGCCGCTGGTGATCACGAACACGTCGGTGATGCCGATGATCGGGCCGACATCGAGCACGATGGTGTCCGCTCCGCTCTTGGCCGCCGCTGCCCGGGCGGCCAGGATGCTGCGACTACGGGAGTCTTCCGTGGGATCCCTCCTTGGGCCATCGCTTCTCAGGTAGACAGCGGACCGGCGACCCGGCGGGCACGCAAAAAGGCGCCGGGAGATCGTCCCGACGCCAAACCCGCCCAATCACCGTCATCTGGAGCCAGTGTACCGGCCCCGCCGAGCCGAGGGGACCCCCTTGGGGCTTAGGTCACACCGCTCCCGGCGAAGCTCCCGTTCCGTCGCCGACGCCGAACCAAAGTTGCCACCAGCCCGACCATGGTCAGTCCGAGGCCGGTCGAGAGGCGGTCACCATGGCGAACTCGGGCAACCTCGTTCGCCACCGCCTCGGCGACAGTCCCGGCGACGACCGAGGCGGACCCGATGGACGTGGCGATCGCGTTCCTCGGGCCGTCCCCCTTCGCCCGCAGAACGGCACCCCGTACCTGGTCACCTCCCGCGGCGATCTCTTGGCCCGTGACGACGGAGCCTTTCGACCCTCCGTCCCGCGCCGTCATGAACAAATTCGAAGATCCGCCGTGTGTGGCCCCGTCCAGTCCGGCAGGCTGGAGAATCGCCTCGCCGGCCGTCCCTCCGCCCGGCGCCGGGGACCCTGCTGTTGACCCCAGCGGGGCGCCGCCGGCTCCGGTCGGCTGAGAGCCGTCAGGCGCTGCCGGCGCCCCGGGATCGACCTTCGGCGGGGGTGGCGGCGACAGTGCGGGAAGGGGGGCTCCGGGCCGCGCCACGACGACGAGGGCATTGGCCGCCCCTCGCTCCTCGTACTGTGTGGGGTCGGCGGGATTGTTGTCGCTGGGCCGGTTCCAGACGGATCCCCCGGCCACGAACACCGTCCCGCCGCCCCCGTCGAGGCTCACGGCGTCGGAGACACCGAGTCCCAGCAGGAAGTCGGCGGCCTCAGCCATGGTCATTCCCTGGCTCTCGCTCTGACGCCCGTCCACCGCCACCAGGTAGACGTCGCCGGCCTTGTTCCAGCCGACCAGTGTGTGGGGCTGCCGCGGGTTGACCACGTTCGGGTCCAGCCAGGGAAGCGCACGACGGCCGTCCCGCAGCACGACCGGCTCTACGCCGATGCTCTCCGCGGCGTCCACGGGCGACTGAACGAGCATCTCGGCGTGAGGGGAGAGCGTGCTTCCCGCGACACGACCCCAGAGGCTGAGGAGCTGTTGGGCGGCCGCCCCGTCGCCGGAGAGGACCGCGCCGTTCGCCGGAATGGCGCCGGCTCCGGAACGAATCCCCTTGAGATCCAGGCCGCTCGCCCGATTGAGCGTACCGAGCCCTTCGGCGGCACTCACCACCAGTTCGACGTTCCCGGATATCGGGGTCCGGCTGCCGAACGCCGGCGTATAGAGGACGAGGCCGTTCGTCACCCTCGAGACGTTGACACCGGAGAGCGGCACGCGGTTCCCGTCGCCGAGCGTGAGCGAGCCGGTCCAATCCAACGGGCCGCCGACAAGGTGGCCGTCCCGAGTGATGGTGACCTGAGGATGAGCGGGGTTCGGTGACCTCATCATTCGGCCAGCGGAGATCACACCGCCCGCCGGGGTTCCCTGGAAATGGAAATCCCCGTCGACTCCAACAACACATCGAACGCGGCGGCACATCGAGCTCGTCGTCTCGAGCTCCTTGGAGCTGGTTGGAATCTTGTCGGAAGCGTTCACCACCCGGAGGTCGACGAGGGCACCGGGAAGGACGTGCGCGACGTGGGCGACGACCGGGACGGCCGGCTTGGCGAGCTTGAGGTACTCGACGCCCTGATACAGATCGGCGCGACCGACGACGTCGTATGAGCCGGGTACCGCCGTGTATGCCATCGCCGCAGGGGAAGCAGCGAGGACCAGGAGCAGAGAGACCACGAACGCGGCGACCTTGGGCATCCGACCTCCATCGTCCGCCCGGGGCGTCAGCGCAGGGACAATCGGGAACGGGCAGTTAATTCTCCGTCAAGGCCCGCAACACCTTTTACCAATTAGACGCCCGTTCACGGCCTTCTTTTTTGCGCTATGTCCGCATCGCGATCTTTCTTGGACGTTCGTCCTAATCCAAGTGCTTTGGCAATGTTGCACCGGCGCTGAGTGGTTGGTACAAACCGCGTTCGGCGATGATCCGCACCGCCCCCGGCGGCACCAGCCCGTCGAGCGGCCAGCCCCGGGCCGCCCGGGCCCGCAGCTCCGTCGACGACACGTCGAGCCGGGGGATCGACACCCGCTCTGAGGGCCACCCGGCCGGCAGTCCGCCGTCGGAGGGCCGGTCCCCCGCCCGGTCGACCACCACCAGGGTGGCCAGCCCCGCCAGCCGCTCGATCCCCACCCAGGAGTGCATCGTGGCCGCCACGTCGGCCCCCACGATGAGGAACAGGACCCGCCCCGGCGCCGAGAGCGCCTCCAGCGTCTGGTACGTGTAGCTCGGCCCGTCCCGCTCGACCTCCAGCGGGGACACCTCGAGGCCCTCGATCCCGTCGACGGCCGCCTCCACCATGGCCAACCGGTCAGCGGCCGGGACCATCACGCTCCCCCGCTTCTGCCACGGGTCGCCGGCCGGAACCAGCACGACCCGGTCGAGGGCCAGCGCCCGCCGGGCCTCCACCGCGCCCACGATGTGCCCCACGTGGACGGGGTCGAACGTCCCCCCGAAGACACCGATCCGTTCCGACCCATCAGGAGACCTCACAGTGCCGGGGAGCATACGGGGCGTTCCGTCGTAAGTAAGGTGCCCAGATGGCGACCGCTCACGTCCTCGTGCGGGTGTGGCTCCCGGACCGGCCGGGCGCGCTGGGCCAGGTGGCGTCCCGGATCGGTTCGGTCCGGGGCGACATCGTCGGCGTCGACGTCCTGGAGTGCGACGGCGGGGTGGCCATCGACGAGTTCGCCGTCAACCTCGCCGACCAGGATCTCGTGCCCATGTTGGTCCGGGAGATCGAGGAAGTCGACGGCGCCTCCGTCGAGGAGGTGCGGGTGGTCAACCACTTCCCCGACCCCCGCCTCGACGCCCTCGAGTCGGCCACCCGGCTGTGCCAGGTAGGGAGTGTCAAGGAGCTCCACGAGGCGCTCGTGGAGCAGGTCCGCAAGGAGTTCCTGGCCGAGTGGGCCGCCCTCATCGTGGGCATCGGACCCGAGGAGGAGCACGTCGGAGGCAATGGAGCCGACAGTGGCACGGCCTCCGTGGCCGCCACGGCCGGCGAGGCGCCCGGCGCCGACCACATCGAGGCGCTGGCCCTCGGCGTGGCCGCCTCCCCCCTGGTGGCCAGCGGCGCCGCCGGCCCCGAGGACCTCGCCGCCGCGCCGCTCGTCCACCACCGGGCCGTCCTCCTGGCCAGCCGCAGCGGCTACGCCATGCGGGAACGGGAGCGCGGCCAGCTCATCGCCCTCGGCCGGATCGCCGACCGGCTCTGGACGCTCCTCTCCGGGACCTAGGGCTCGACGGGCACGTAGACCTTCGCCCCCTGGTCGACGAACTCGGCCGCCTTCTCCTTCAGCCCGATCTCAACCGCCGTTTCCGGGGTCACGCCGTGCTCCTCGGCGTAGGCCCGCACGTCGGCCGTGATCCGCATGGAGCAGAATTTCGGCCCGCACATCGAGCAGAAGTGAGCGGTCTTGGCCCCGTCGGCCGGCAGCGTCTCGTCGTGGTACGACCGGGCGGTCTCCGGGTCCAGCGAGAGCTCGAACTGGTCGGCCCAGCGGAAGTCGAAGCGGGCCTTGGACAGGGCGTCGTCCCAGACCTGCGCGCCGGGGTGGCCCTTGGCCAGGTCGGCGGCGTGGGCCGCGATCTTGTAGGCGATGACGCCGGCCTTGACGTCGTCCCGGTTGGGGAGCCCGAGGTGCTCCTTGGGCGTGACGTAGCAGAGCATGGCCGTGCCGTGCATCCCGATGACCGCGGCGCCGATGGCCGACGTGATGTGGTCGTAGGCCGGGGCGATGTCGGTGGTGAGCGGGCCCAGTGTGTAGAAGGGCGCCTCGTGGCACCACTCCATCTGGAGGTCGACGTTCTCCTTGATCTTGTGGAGCGGGACGTGACCCGGGCCTTCGATCATCACCTGGACGTCCTGACGCCAGGCGATCTCGGTCAGCTCTCCGAGCGTCCGCAGCTCACCGAGCTGGGCCTCGTCGTTGGCGTCGGCGATCGAGCCGGGTCGGAGGCC
>JAUZEY010000330.1 GCA_030838785.1 Actinomycetota bacterium
GGGACGATGGGCAACCAGATCGCCCTCCGGGTGCTCTCCCGGCCGGGGACGGAGGTGCTGTGCGCCGCCCGGGCCCACATCCGCCAGTACGAGGCGGCGGCCGCGGCTCAGAACGCAGGTGTGCAGATTCGGCCGCTCCACGACCGGGACGGGACGTTCGAGCCGGCGGCCGTCGACGCCGCCGCCGAGGGCGCGGCCCACCACCTCCCGCCTCTCAGCCTGGTCGCCATCGAGAACACCCACATGCCGGCCGGCGGCGTGCCGTGGGCTCCGGCGCGGGTGGAGGCCCTGTCGGCGGCCGCCCGCCGCCACGGCCTGCCGGTGCACTGCGACGGCGCCCGCCTGTTCAACGCCGCCGTGGCGCTGGCGGTCGACCCGGCGGCGCTGGCGGCGCCGGTCGACACCGTCATGTTCTGTCTCTCCAAGGGGCTCTCGGCCCCCGTCGGGTCGATGCTGGCCGGCTCGGCCGACCACATCGCCGCCGCCCGGGAGGAGCGGGCCCGCCTCGGTGGCGGCATGCGCCAGGCCGGCGTCATCGCCGCCGCCGGGATCGTGGCCCTGACCGTGATGGTGGACCGGCTGGCCGACGACCACGCCCGGGCCCGCCGCCTGGCCGAGGCGCTGGCCGAGCGCTTCCCGGGGTCGGTCGATCCGGAGCGGGTCTTGACCAACATGGTCTGCGCCCGGTCTGAGGCTCTGCCCGCGTCGTTCCTCGACGACCTCGCGGCCGACGGAGTGCGGGCCGGCACCATCGACCAGGCGACCGTCCGCCTCGTGACCCACAAGGACATCGACGACGCCGACCTTGACCGGGCCCTGGCCGCCATCGAGAAGGCGGGGCGGAGCTGATCGTGCCCGTCCCCTGCCCGTCCGGCCCCGCATGCGCGATCCGTCCGATCCAGTCGGACCCACCGCGCAGCCGAGCGTGGGAGCGGTGACCGCCGCCATGGCCGACGACCTCACCCTGCTCGTCGACGCCTCCAGCCTGCTGTACCGGGCCTTCTTCTCCACGCCGGACTCGGTGCGGGCGCCCGACGGGACCCCGATCAACGCCGCCCACGGGTTCCTCGGGATGCTGGCCCGCCTGGTGGCCGACCACGATCCGGCCCGCCTGGCCTGCGCCGTCGACGAGGACTGGCGCCCGGCGTGGCGGGTCGACCTGCTCCCGGAGTACAAGGCGGCCCGGGTGGCGACCGCCGCCACCGCCGAGCAGGTCGCCGCCGACGACGAGGTCGGCCGCCAGTCCGTCTACGTCTTCAGGCTCCTGGAGGGGCTCGGCGTCGCCGTCGTCGGCTTCGAGGCCTGCGAGGCGGAGGACGTGATCGGCACGCTGGCCGAGCGGGAGGCGGCCCGGCCCGGCACCCGGGTGGCGGTCGTCTCCGGCGACCGTGACCTCTACCAGCTGGTGCGGGACCCCGACATCTCGGTCCTCTACCCGATCAAGGGCGTGACCGAGCTGCTCCGGGTCGACGAGGCCGAGATCAGCCGCCGCTACAAGATCCCCGGCCGCTCCTACGCCGACTACGCCGTCCTCCGGGGCGATCCGTCGGACGGGCTGCCCGGCGTGAAGGGCATCGGCGAGAAGACCGCCGCGGCGCTGCTCAACACCCACGGCAGCCTCGACGAGATCGTCCGGGCGGCCCAGGCCAACCCCGGCGCCGGCGCCCTGTCCCGGGTCGCCGCCCACCTGGACTACGTCGAGCGGGCCCGGCAGGTGGTGGCCATTCCCCGGGATCTCCCGCTGCCGGACGTCGACCTCGAGCGGCCCCGGAAGCCGCCCATCCCCGAGGTCACCGCCCTGGCCGACGCCCTCGGCCTGACCGGAGCGGTCGGGCGGCTGTCAGCCGCCCTGGAGGGCACCGCGGCGTAGCCCGCATATCCTGGCCGGCGATGCCTTCGAGCCCCGTCCTGGCCCACGAGATCCCCACCAGCGCACTGGCCGTCTACGGCCACCCCGACGACCCGGAGATCTCCGCCGGCGGCACCCTGGCCCGCTGGGCCCGGGCCGGCGCCACGGTGTGGGAGCTGATCTGCACCAAGGGGGAGAAGGGCTCGCAGGACCCGAACCAGGACCCCGACGCCCTGGCCGCCATCCGGGTGGCGGAGACCGAGAAGGCGGCCACCGCGCTCGGCCTGGCCGGCCACCACCACCTCGACTACGGCGACGGGGAGCTGCGCGACGACCTCGAGATCCGGGGCCGGATCGTGGAGCTGGTGCGGCGGCTCAAGCCCCAGGTCGTCGTGTGCCCCGACCCGACGGCGGTGTTCTTCGGCGACCGCTACTTCAACCACTCCGACCACCGGGTGACGGGCTGGGCCACCCTCGACGCCGTGGCCCCCGGGGCCGGGAACCCCCACTACTTCCCGGAGCAGCTGGCCGCCGGGCTGACCGTCCACAACGTGTCGGCCGTGTACCTGTCGGGCACGCTGGAGCCGAACTGCTGGGTCGACATCGGCGACGACATCGAGACCAAGATCGATGCCCTCTTCTGCCACGAGAGCCAGCTGACGGAGACGGGGGAGTGGTTCCGGGAGTTCCTGCGGGAGCGGGCCGAGGAGGGCGGCCGCAGCGCCGGCGTCCGCTACGCCGAAGGCTTCCGCCGCCTGACGTTCGCCGTCTGACCTTTTGCCGTCACGAACCCCCCGCATTCCGGCGGGTTCGTGACGGCAAAACGGTCGGGGTGGCTCAGGAGCGGCGGATGCCGCCGGAGCGCCACTCGGCCATCGAGCGGAGCAGGAGGACGGCCACGATGGCCACGCCGCCCGCCGCCACCAGCCCGCCGACGAGGGCGCCGAGGCCGGAGACCGTGCCGCAGTCGCCGGTGCAGCCGATCCCCACCAGCCCGTAGCCGATCGCCGTCCCCGACAGGCCGGCCACGACCACCGCAAAGAACGCCCCGAGCAGCGCCCCCCGGCTGGCGGCGTAGGGGTGGGCGTCCGGGTCGTCGGGCGCCGGTCCGGGGACGGGTTGATCCACGCCGGCATCGTACCGGCCGGTCTTCCGGCGGCGGCCCTGCCAGCCGGGCAGTCAGACCCCCGCTGTAGCCTCAGCGGCGGATGAAGACCCTCGTCGTCCTGCCCACCTACAACGAGTCGGCCACCATCGCCGAGGTCCTGCGCCGCATCCGGGCCTCGGCCACCGACGACGTCGACGTCCTCGTGGTCGACGACAACAGCCCCGACGGCACGGCCGACCTGGCCGAGGCGCTGGCCGGCGAGCTCGGCCGCATCGAGGTCCTCCGCCGGCCGCACAAGGCAGGGCTCGGGAGCGCCTATCGAGAGGGGTTCAAGCTCGGCCTGGCCCAGGGCTACGAGGCGCTGGTGGAGATGGACGCCGACCTCTCCCACGACCCATCCGTCCTCGGCGCCCTCCTGGCCGAGATCGGCAGCGGCGCCGACCTCGCCATCGGCACGCGCTACATGCCGGGCGGGAAGATCCCCGACTGGCCGTGGCAGCGGCGGGCGATCTCCCGGGCCGGCAACAGGTACGCCCGGGTCATGCTCGGTCTCGCCGCCCGCGACGCCACCTCGGGCTACCGGGCCTACCACCGCCGGGCCCTGGAGCGGATCAACCTCACCGCCGTCCGGGCCGACGGCTACGGCTTCCAGATCGAGATGGCCTACAAGGTGGCGCGATCCGGGGGGATCCTGGCCGAGGTGCCGATCGAGTTCCGCGACCGCACGCTGGGCCGGTCGAAGATGTCCTCCCGGATCGTCGTCGAGGCGCTCGTCCTCGTGACCTGGTGGGGCCTCGAGGGGCGCCGCCGGGCCCGGCGGAAGCGGCGGGCTCCCGTTCGGGCCTAGCCCACCAAGGCCCCGGGAACACCGTGCGCACGATCCTCCACGTCGACCTCGACGCCTTCTACGCCTCGGTCGAGGTCCTCGACAATCCGGCCCTGGCCGGGAAGCCCGTCCTCGTCGGCGGCACGGGCGCCCGGGGCGTGGTGGCCGCCGCCTCGTACGAGGCCCGCCGCTTCGGCGTCCATTCGGCCATGCCGATGGGCCAGGCCCGGCGACTGTGCCCCCAGGCCGTCGTCCTCCCGCCCCGGTTCGAGGTCTACGGCGCCAAGAGCCGGGCCGTCCACGAGATCTTCGCCGCCTTCACGCCGGTCATCGAGCCGATCGCCCTCGACGAGGCGTTCCTCGACGTCACCGGCGGGGGCCGCTTGCTCGGCACCGGGGCTCAGATCGGGGCGGCCGTCCGGGCCCGGATCCGGGCTGAGACCGGCCTGACCGCCTCCGTCGGCGTGGCCACCAGCAAGCTGCTGGCCAAGCTGGCCAGCGACGACGCCAAGCCCGACGGGATGCTGGTGGTCGAGCCCGGCACGGAGCTGGCCTTCCTCCATCCCCATCCCGTCGCCCGGCTGTGGGGTGTGGGCCCGGCCACCCTCGCCCGGCTGGCCCGCTTCGGCGTCGAGACGATCGGCGACCTGGCCGCCGTGGCGGAGGCCAGCCTCGTCGACGCCCTCGGGCGGGCCCACGGCGGCCAGCTCCACGCCCTGGCGCAGGGCCGGGACGACCGGCCGGTGGAGGCCGACCGGGAGACGAAGTCGATCGGCCAGGAGGAGACGTTCCCCCGCGACGTCGCCGACCGGGAGGTGCTGCGCCGCGAAGCACTCCGGATGGCGGAGCGGGTCGGCAGCCGGCTCCGCGAGCACGGCCTGGCCGGCCGGACCGTCACCCTCAAGGTCAGGTTCCCCGACTTCCGCACCATCACCCGCTCCGCCACGCTCCCGGACCCGTTCTCGGTGTCGGGCGAGATCGCCCGCCTGGCGCTGGGCCTGCTGGAGAAGGTCGACACGGCCGGCGGCATCCGGCTCCTCGGCGTCACGGTGAGCAACCTGACTGCCCTCGCCGCCCGGCAGGAGTCGTTGTTCGGCGACGACGGGCAGCCGTCTTCGGCGCCGGCCGGCCAGATCCATCTCCAGTCGGCTGTCGACGCCGTCCGGGCCCGGTTCGGGCCCGATGCCCTCGGCTCCGCCGCCCTCGTCGAGCCCGGCGCCGGCGTGCGGGTGCGCCGCCAGGGGACCCCCTGCGGCCCGGAGGAGCAGCCGCCGTGAGGAATGTCCGTTTTGTCGGGTATCGGCGCCTGGTGCCATCTTGCACCAAGTGCCAAGTTTGTCTATTCTGCCGGCATCACCTGCGCTGACCACGATCGGCGCAGCCGACAGAGCTGGGGACAGCGCAAAGCGGGGGCACCTGAGGGTGCCCCCGCTTCGCGCCTGTCACGTGGACGAGGCGTTCACCGGAGAATGTCAGCGCTTCCGGCGGTTCTTGCGCTTCAGCTCGTCGGCCAGCACGGTCAGCTGCAAGGCGTCCCGATGGCGCCGCAGCATGGCGAGGTAGAGCAGGCCGGCGACCACCTGGTAGAGGGCGAAGACGGCGAACGACGTCCCGAGCCCCACCCGGAGCACGAGCCCGAGGGCCCCGTACGCGGCGCCGGCGGCCAGCACGACCTTGGGGAAGCCCCGGCCGAAGGGGTGCATCCCGAGGAACTTCCATACCTGGAAGAGCGGGGCCAGGTTGGTGAAGAGGATGCTCGACGACCAGGCGATGGCGGCGCCCGTCCCGCCGTAGCGGGGGATGAGGACGAGGTTGAGGGCGATGTTGGACGTCAGCCCGACCACCGTGTTGAGCAGGGTCCAGGAGCTCTTCCCGCCCATGAGCAGCACCACGTCGACGGTGCCGACGGCGGTGGCCAGGAGCATCGTCAAGGCGAGCACCTGGAGGGCACCGGATCCGCCCGAGAAACCGTGGCCGAAGATCCGCACCAGTGTCGGGGCGAAGATGGCGAAGGTGAGGTAGAGCGGCCACGTGGCCACCATGAGCCAGGCGGTGGTCGTCTGGTAGACACCCTGGGCCCTGTCGAACGAGCGCTGAGCCATCAATTCCGAGAGCTTGGGCCCGGCGACCTGCTGGACGGCCACCCCGACCATGAGGCCGGCGGTCACGTAGCGGGTGGAGGCGTTGAAGATCCCGGCGGCCTTGGTGGAGTCGAGCCGTCCGACCATCAGCGTGTTGATCCACAGCACGATGATCTGGAAGAGGCCGGCCACCCCGCGGGGCCCGGTGAAGCGCCAGAACTTGACGGCCAGCACCCGGGACGAGCGCCCGCGGCGCCGGCCGTTGATCCGGCGGTCGCGCCGCTCGGCCTTGAGCAAGAGGCCCCAGAACCACCACAGCGCGATGGTGGCGCCCACCGCCTGGGGGAGCACCCAGGCCAGGGCGAAGAGGCCGTGGTTGTGGCCGGGGCGGCCGATGGTGACCTTGACGGCGGACCCCGCAGCCGTCTCGGGGGCCGAGATGACGACGGTCGTGGGGTTGGTGACCGAGAGGATGGTCGTGTCCTCCGGGATACCCGTCCCGGAGATGGCCCGTCCCACATCGGCCGGGGTGAACCGGGCCGTGGCCGAGACGAGGGTGTTCGTCCTGTTCAGGACGCCGTCCTTGACGATCTGGCGGGGCGGCGAGCCGCCCAGGAGGCCGAACACGGCCAGGACGAGGAGCACCTGGATCAGCGGCCGGCCGATCTTGTCGATGGTGACCGTCGGGAGCATGGTGCCGAAGCCCCGGGTTCCGGCCAGGAGCACGAGGACGACGCCGCCGGCGGGCATGAACGGGGCCATGTAGCGGGCGAACTGGGCGATCTGCTCGCTGCCCGCGCCCTTTCCGAAGACGTGGGCCAACTCCGGCGCCCACATCCACATGGCCACGCCGAACAGCGTTCCGACGGCGAGGGGCGGGATGAGCGCGGCGTAGACCGTCTTGCGGATGTCGCGGACGCGGTCGAGCGCCCGCAGCCGGGAGACCATCCGGATGAGACCGGTGTCGGCACCGAGCTCGGCGGTGTTCGACAGGACCGTGAACACTCCCATGGCGGAGACGAAGGCGCCGTAGCTCGCCGGGCCGAGGGCGCGGGTCAACACGGCGAAGAGGACGAAGGTCAGGATGCCGCCGGCGGCCGCGCCGACCAGGTTCAGCATTCCGCCGCGGGCGACCGTCGAGAGGTCGGCGCTGGCCTTCCGCTCCTCCTCGGCCGCCGCCTCCGGATCCTTGATCTCTTCCGGTTCGGTGGTGGCGACGGCCATCACTCCGTCCAGGTGAAGTGGGGCCCGAGGAGCTTCTCCAGCCGCCCGTTGGAGTCGGCGAAGTGCTCGACGAGCCGGGCCCGCGTCTCGGCGGCCATGGGCGTGCGCTTGTAGCCGTTGTGCTTCTTGTAGTCGCCGAGGCTGTGCGGCGACAGCGCGAGGAAGTCGAGCACCTTGGCGTACTCCACGCCGGGGTCGGCGAAGAAGTCCTCCGCCCGCACGAAGTGCATCTGGGCCGCCGGGAACAGCGAGCGGTACACGTCGATCTGCTCCGCGTAGCGGCTCCGGGCCATGTAGGAGTGGTGCTGGTGGGCGAAGCTCGAGTAGTCGGGGTCGGCGTTCATCTTCTCGACCTCGCCGGCCAGGCGGCCGGGCTCGGCGTCGAGGGCGTCCTCGAAGCGGTCGAGGTGCTCGAAGCCCCGGGACAGCTCGTGCTGCCACTGCGAGTACGTCCGCTCGATCGGGTCCCGCAGCATGGCGATCAGCTTCACGTCGGGCAGGTGCTGGGCCAGCCGGAAGGGCACGTGGGGGTGGAACAGGTAGTACGGGCTGGCCTCACCGGTGACGAGGTCGACACCGTGGCGGGCCCGGAACATGGCCCGGTAGGCGGACGTCGGGAAATGGGCCCGGTACCACGACATCCCCTTGTCGTAGCGCGTGTCGAAGAAGTGGACGCCCTTCGTCTTGAGCGTGGCGGAGCGGAACTGCGGGTGTTCCGACAGGTACTTGTAGAGCGACGTCGTCCCGGTGCGCTGGGCGCCGATGATGAGGAACTCGGGGAGGGGGCGGAGCCGGCTGGTGGGCACGGTGTAGGCCCGGGCGGCCTGCTTCAGGCGGTACTTCCAGGTCGTCGGGCTCTCGGAGCGCACAGTCGCAGCGGTCACGGCCATGTCCTTGTCGGTCATCATCGAAGTCTCCGGGAGGATCGGGAGGGGCGGGGGAGGAGGCGGAACGGGGCGCGGTCGGTTAGGGCTGGCCACCGGCCTCGGGGAGGAAGACGGCGATACCGGGCTGCGGCCGGCGGTTGACCCGGGAGAAGTTGCCTCCATAGATCACCATCCGATGAGGTACGACCTCGACCGTGAAGATTCCTTCACTGGTGTCGAACTCCGGGTCCCAGTTTTGGGCCACGTTGTTGTTGAAGTCGAAGGCGGCGGCGTGTTTGCGCCGATACGCCCCCCCGTCGAGGAAGTCGAAGTGGCCGCCCCAGTAGCCGATCGAGTCCGACACGTCGACCGACGTCGAGTCGCCGTCGAAGAGGTGGACCCAGACCGGGTCGTTGTAGGTGACGCCGCCGCTGCCGATCTGCGGGTTCCACCGCATGGCCCGGCCGCCGGCCCCTCCGCCGGCGCCGAACAGCCAGCCGGTGGCCTGGTCGACCCGGCAGTCGAAGATCGGGATCCCGTTGGCCGGAGCCTGGGGCTGCCAGGGGGTGAGCTTCCCCCGGTTGGGCCCGTCGTTGTAGAGGGCCATGATCGTGTTGCGGTGCCCGCTCTTGTCCATCTCGGAGAAGCTGCCCGAGGCGTAGAGCTGGTGCTTGTCGGGTGAGAGCTGGATGGCCAGGACGGCGCCGGTCCCGCAGGTGCCCGTCGAGCCCTGGGGGCACGCTTTACCGCCGTTGCCGATCAGGCCCGGGCCGGTCGACGTCGGGCCCTGGAAGCCCATGTCGACCACCCCGGTGGCGGCGTCGAGGGCGGCCAGCTTGGAGCGGGCCCAGACGCAGCGGTTGTTGGTCAGCAGCTGCGAGTCCTTGTGGGCGCCCGTGCCGCAGCCGGCGTCGTTGTCGGGCCGGTGCAGCCGGGCGCTGGCCGGGATCACGACCGAGTCGAAGTCGCCGCCGATGTAGACCAGGTTGAGCGTGGGCTCGTAGCGGACGGCCCGCACCGTGCCCTGCGGCTCCCCGGCGTCGAAGTTCGGGTCGACGTCGCCGCCCGGCAGGTTGAGGACGGCGAAGTTGGTCCGGGGCACGCCGTTGATGTGGTCGAAGTTCCCGCCCACGTAGAGCCGGGAGCCGTCGGGCGAGACGTCGAGCGCCTGGACGACGGGCGTGACCGTGGCCGGGTGGTTGGGGCTGCCGAGGTTCTCGAGCTTGGGGGCGAAGGGGAGGGCGGACCCGAAGGCCGGCCCGGGGGTGATGTCCAGCGCCCCGAGGTACGTGCGGGGGGTGGCGCCGAGGTTGGTGAAGCTGCCGCCGGCGTAGACGAGGGCGCCCGACGCCGAGAGGGACGACACCGTCCCGGTGGCGTTCGGGTCCCAGGGGGTGAGGGCGCCCGACCGGGCGTCGGCCGCGGCCATGTTGTTGCGGACCGTGCCCCGCACCTTGGTGAACTTCCCGCCGAAGTAGACCTTGGTGTCGTCCTCCGACACGGTCAGGGCGGAGATGGTCGACCCGGTGTCGGGCGCCGGGTTGAAGCCGGGATCCACGCTGCCGTCGTTGCGGACGGCAGCCAGCTTGTTGCGGGCCTGGCCCGCTACCGAGCTGAAGTCGCCGGCGACCCAGACGGTGCTCCCGTCCTTGGCCACGGCCAGCTCGTTGACGGCGCCGCCGCTGGTGCCGGCGTTCCAGACCGGCGCCCCGTTGGGGTCGACGGCGGCCAGCCCGTTCCCGTTGGCGAGGTAGACGCGGCTGCCGTCGGGGGCCACGGCCAGGGCCTGGACGGCGCCGACCGGCGGCACCCAGGGCGAGAGCCGGTTGCCGGCCGCGTCGCTCACGAAGGCGCCGATGCCGGGCCGGGGCTGGCCGGCGACGGTGGTGAAGTTGCCGGCGAAGTAGACCGTGGAGCCGTCGGGGGAGACGGCGATCGACCGGACCGGGTTGGGGGCGGTGTTGTTCCCGGTGTCGGGGTTCCAGGCGGGGTCGACCGTCCCGGAGCTGGCGCTCACCCGGGCGATGTGGTTGCGGGCCTGGGCCTTGGAGGTGCCGCGGGCGCCGAATTTCGTGAACTCGCCGCCGACGTAGAGCCACGGCCCGTTGGTGGCCAGGGCGGTGACGTTGAACGACTTCGACGGCTGGGCCGCCGGGCCGACGAGGGCCGGGCTGAAGTTCGAGTCGAGGCTGCCGTCGGCCAGGATGTGGGCCAGGCCGTTGACCTGCACCCCGTTGAGCTTCGGGAAGCTTCCGCCCACGAACCAGCCGCCCCGTCCGTCGGCGGCGGCGACGTTGACCGTGCCGCTGTCGACCTTGGGGAACCCGGACTGCGGGGCGCCGTTCTGCCCGTCGACGGCACCGGCCGAGGCCGTCGTGGGGGCCAGCGACGTGAACTCGCCGCCGACGTAGGCCGTGTTGCCGGTCGTGGCGGTGGCCCAGACCCGGGCCGAGAACTGGCTCGGGCTCGGGAGGTGCTCGGTCCCGAAGGTCGGCGTGGGGTTCTTGGACAGCGGGATGTTGAGCACGTCGGCCGAGGCCGGCCAGGGCGCCACCATCTCGGCCAGCACTCCGATGGTCGTCAGCATCCCGACGACCCGGCCGCGCCGGTTCGTAGACATCAGACAGCCTCCAGGTCACGGATGAACATCTCGAGGACCCCAGCGTGGATCTTCGACTGCCGTGCCAGTACTCCGGCCTCGCGGGCCTCGTCGTACCGGAAGAGGAGCTCGAGGCGGTAGAGCGCCCACAGGGCGGGCTCCGAGCCGAGCGGGACGTCAAGGAGGGGGAGCAGGCCCGGGGTGCGCCCGGAACAGGCGGCGACGGACTCCTGCGGGGTCTTGCCGTGGAAGCGGCACACGGTCTGGAAGAGGAAGTGCAACAGGTCGAGCCCGGCCGGAGCCGGCGCCGCCCGTTCCCAGTCCCAGACGTAGGTTGCGTCGTCCGTGCGGGCCATGTTCCAGGGCGTGAAGTCGCCGTGCCAGGCGCCGAAGGCGATCTCGACCGCCCCGAAGCGGCGCTCGATCCAGTCGACGGCCCGGTGCAGGATCTCCGAGCCGCTGTCCCTATTGGCCCCGACCCGTTCCCGGACGCCGGCCCAGTAGGGGCTCTCGGCCAGGCGGGCCGTGGTCCGGCCCCACAGGCCGGCGATCTCGGCGATGACCGCCATCGGCGGCTCGAAGACGTGGGCGGAGTCGGGGCGGGCGGTGTTGGGCAGGGCCGAGGCGGCGATCAGCTCCAGGCGGGCGGCGGCCGGGGAGGCAGGTGAATCCCCCGAGCCCCAGGGCCCGGCGGCCACGAAGGCCGGCGGGGTGAACGTCACCGGTCCCGTTCCCCGGGGCCCGGCGACGGCCAGGTCGGCCAGGACCCGCGCCTCGTTGCGGACGAGCTTGACGGTCAGGTCGTTCCAGGCCGCCTTGACGTAGCCCACGACGGTGCCGTCGGGGGCCAGGACCTGGAGGACGGGCTTGCGGTTGAGGCGCGGCACACCGAGGATCACGGCCATCTCGAGGTCGCTCCGGCCGAAGATCGCCCGGAGGTGCTCGGTGAGGAGGACCCGGGGCCGCTCCTCGGCGGTCAGGGCCGGGTCGGCGAACACGTCGACGCGATCGGCGATCCGTTGGGTGACGCCGACCCGCAGGCCGGCGCCGAGCGCCGCCCGGCCGAGCCGGGCCTTGAGCGAGGTGGCGTCGTGGTTGCGGGCTAGCGCGGCGGCCGCCGCCCGGGGCGAGCCGAGCGGCACGAGCAGCCGGGGGTTGGCGGCCCGGGGGAGGGCCAGGTACGACTCCGCCCGGCCGAAGCCGGCCGGGGCGGACTGATTTCTGGCTCCCGCCGAGCGACGGCGGGCCGCGACCCGGCCGTCGGAACCGAACAGCAGGCCGCAGGCCCAGTCGAGCCCCTCCGTCCTTGGCGGCTCCCGCCGCCATTGCCGGGGGGACACCCCCCGTCCCCCGGGGGGAGGCGTCACCGCCACCGGACCTGGAGGGGTCAACGTCACGACCAACCCTCGGGGGCGTCGCCGGCGCGACCCCACGGTGTCATGTCGTCGCCCGCCACCGGCCCGTGGCCGTTGCCGTTCCCGTTTCCGTGCCCGTTTCCGTTGGCGCCGGCCAGGGCCGGAACCCGCCGCTCGGCCAGCGAGGCGCTCACGACGTAGGCCCGGGGCTTCTGCGGCTCGAGGACCTCCGGCGGCAGGTCGGGATCCACCATCTCCCGGGAGGCCAGGGCGAAGGCGATGGCCAGGATGTGGATCTGCATGTGCAGCAGCCCGTAGAACGGCATCTGGACGATGGCCAGCAGCAGCACGATGTGGCACCACAGGGCGGCGTTCGTCTTCGCTTTCCTGGTCCGCCAGGCGGCGTAGACGAAGAAACCGACGAAGAAGAACGCCCCGGGGATGCCGTGGGAGAAGAAGACCAGCCAGAACTGGCCCTGCGTCCCCACCGGCGGCAGGTTCGGGTTCCGGACCGACGCCTTCGGCCCGCCGTAGCCGAGGAACGGCGACTTCTGCACCGAGTCGGCGGCCTCGTTGTAGAGGATCGACCGGCCCTGGTTGGAGTGGGCCACCTTGGCTCGGTCGGAGATCAGTTGGCCGGTGGGCCCGAAGTTGAACAGGAGGTAGCCGATGACGGCCACGGCGCAGATGGCCTGGAAGGCGCCCTTCTTGCCCCGGGCGGCGAAGCGGGCGCCGCCGTAGACGAGGGTCACGACCAGGCACAGCCACAGCGTCCGGTTGAGCGAGAAGATCACCGGGATCATCGACCCCACCGCCACCAGCCGGAGGGCGTTCCGGCGGGTCAGCGTCCGCATCTGGCCCCAGAGGGCGCACACGAATGGCAGCAGGAGGGCGAAGTTGCCGCCCCAGTTGTTGGTGAAGTCGAACGGCGCCTGGGGCCGGGGGACCGGGTAGCCGAGGAACGTCTGGACCTCGGCCACCTTGGGGTGGACCAGCGTGTAGACGAGGTCGTTGTTGAGCAGGCCCTTCGGCATGAGGTGCTGGGCCAGGGTCGTGAACTCCATGTAGGGGCTGATGATGCCGAGCCAGCCGCCGGCCACCACCACGATCCACATGAGGGTCATGACCTTGAGGATCGTGCGGGTGGGGAGGAGCCGCTTCGGGGCGTTGTAGATGTAGAGGCACCAGATTCCGGCCGAGTAGTACAGGCCGGCCCGGTACATGAACCCGAAGATCCGGTCCATGCCGCTGCCCTGCACCTGGACGATCGTCGCCATCATCCAGACGAAGAACAGCATGTAGAGCCCGAAGCCCTTGGGGACCCGGATCTTCGACCGGGCCACCAGCGAGAACGTCATCGGGATGGCGACGAAGAACCAGATGAGCGCGCCGAAGCCCAGCAGGTACCACGCCGGGAACAGGCCGAAGGCGACATAGAGCGGCCACCCGTAGGGCAGCCGGGCAACCTTCGCCTGAACGCGGCTGGTGGGGGGCTGGAGGGTGGCCCCGGTGGCTGACATCAAGACTCCTTCGGTCGAGACATGATCCTCGAAACTCCAGTACCGGTGCAATACCGAGCCAACATGAGAAACACCGGGGCCATCAGGGGGAACACAGACCTACAGGCCTTTCCCGGATGCGTGGGCCAGCTTCTGCACGGTCTCGACCTTCACCAGCCGGGTGCTGATGGCCATCGCCACGTAGGCCCGGCGCTCCTTCCAGTTGAGCCGCATCGTGCGGCGGGCCCAGCGGCGGGCCAGGGCCGCCTCACCGGAGGCGGCGTGGGCGAGGGCGATCTGGCCGGTGATGCGGGCCAGGCCGGCCGGCTCCCGCTCGAACTCGGGGACCTTCTCCAGCAGGTAGGTCAGGGCGTCGACGATCATCTTCCAGCGGTCGGAGAAGTACGACGACTGGTGCCAGTGCACGTTGACCAGCGGCTCCTGGATGGCCAGGATCCCGGTCTCCCGGGCGCCCCGGAGCAGCCACTCGTAGTCCTCGGCGTAGCTGCCGGGGATGTGCTCGTCCACGAAGCCGATCCGGTCGAAGGCCGCCCGGCTGACGACCACCGTCGAGGGGTGGGCCTCCATGACCCGGGACCGCAGCAGGTCGGTGAGGGTGATCCGGTCACCGGGGAAGACCCGGGAGATCGTCTTGTCCTCGTAGACGACCCAGATCCCGCTGGTGGCGATCTCGGCGTCGGGGTTGGCCTGGAGGGCCGCCACCTGGCGGGTGAGTTTCTCGGGCAGCCACTCGTCGTCGTCGTCGCAGAAGGCGACGTAGTGCCCGCTCGTGGCCAGTACGCCGGTGTTGCGGGCGCCGGCCAGGCCGGGCCTGCGCTCGGTGTTGCGGATGACCGTGAGCGTGCGCCCGGCGGGGATCTCGACCTCGATGGGGTGCGGCTCCGACTGGTCGAAGACGATCACGACCTCGATCTCGCCGGCGTACGTCTGCTCCATCACCCGCCGGATGGCCCGGTGCAGCAGCACAGGGCGCTCCCTGGTGGCGATGACGACGCTGACCTTGGGGAGGGACGTCTCAGACATTGGCGTTCCTTCTCGAATAGCCGTAGCGGAGCTGGAGCGGCCAGGTGATGGCCGTGACGACCTTGCGGTCCCGGGCGGGGAGCTTCGTGGTCCACGCCTGGTCGAGGCGCAGGTCGAGGCGGCCCTGATGGAAGCGCATGGGGTTCCCGGCCACGGTGTGGTCGCAGCCGAGTTCCACCCAGTCATTCCCGGGGGACACCCCCGGGCCCCCGGGCGATTCCCCCAGGAAGGAGAAGGCGTCGGCGGTGACCGGCTCGCCGGCATGGGCCAGGATCCGCTCGAGCCCCTGCCGGGGCTGCGCCATGAGGGCCTCGTACCGCAGCACCATGGTGCCCGGGGGTCTGGGGGTGCCCCCCACATGGACAGCGCCGACGACGCCGAGGGCGTCGAAGAGCAGGTTGTAGGCCACCCACTGCCGTCCGGAGGAGGACGGGCTGTAGACCGGCATGAAGGCGTCGTCGCCCGTCACCTCGGGCTTCTTGACCTCCTTGGTCCACGAGTAGGCGACGCCGCGGCTGTCGCGCACCAGGTGGACGACCCGGAGGTCGATGCCCGGGACCTTCCGGAGCAGGAATGCCGTCGATGCGTGCTTGGAGGCGTCGATCACGACCCGGGCCCCGGCCACCTCGCCGATGGCGCGGTAGAGCTTCGAGAGTGCCTGGGTGTAGCGGTCCAGATCGGCCTGGGCCTGCGGCCGGAGCCGGGGGGCGACCATGGCCGGGATGAAGCGGTTGCGGTCGACGCGCCGCTGCAGGGCGACCATTTCGTGGGCGTCGATCTCGTCCCACCCGCCGAAGGCACACTTTCCGACCCGGGTCCAGAAGTCGCACTCGGGGACGGGCGTTCCGCAGCCGCACAGCTGACCCTCGATCAGGCCCCGCTGCCAGAGGAAGACGATCTCTCCCGCGGAGCAGAAGCCGGGCAGCTGGCCGAGGATGCGCTCGACCAGCGTGCTCCCGCTGCGGCCGAAGCCGCCGATGTACAGGACCTTCTGCGCGGTGTTCTGGGGGACACCCCCAACCCCGGGGATCACCGGCGGGCCCGCTTCCGCTCGAACAGCCCGTCCACAAGTTCTTCGAACTTCGCCACAGCGGCGGCGATCGCGGTCCCGTCGGAGGAGACGGCGAAGGCCGACGGGTCGGCGATGGCCTTCTCGACGAGCTCGAACATCTCGTCCTGGCTGCGGGCCAGGTGGATCTCGCCCAGCTCGGCCATCCGGCGGGCGAAGCGCTGCTGGTGGTTGTCGACGTGCTCGCCGAGGTCGGCGGAGCGGGGCACGACGATCGGGA
>JAUZEY010000349.1 GCA_030838785.1 Actinomycetota bacterium
CCTTGAGCGCGCCGCTGCCGATGCCGAGGAGCCCGGACACCGTCCCCGCTCCGAGCATCAGACCGAAGCCGAGCGCCGGGCGCTTGGGGGCGTAGCGGCGTTCCCGGGCCAGCGACGCGTCGTAGAACCGGCCGGCCAGGCGGAGCCGCCCGGCGGGGGCGTCCTCCGCCGGTTCGAGGCGCGTCACCGGCCGGCCCCGCTTGCGGAACATCACGACGCCGGACCAGCCGAGGACGGCGGCGAAGATCAGGAACAGGACGCGCACGGGCAGGAGCCCGTTGAGGCCCGCCCCCAGCAGGGCGCCGGTGGTGGTGGCCACGCAGAGGAAGATGCCGAGCCGGATGTTGGCCAGGCCGTCCCGGACGTAGGACGACGCCGCGGCGCAGGAGGTGGCGATGACGGCCACGATGCTGGCGGCGATGGCGTGACGGATGTCGACGCCGAGCGCCGTGAGCATCGGGATGATCAGCACGCCGCCGCCGAGCCCCATCAATGCCCCGAGAACCCCCGCCACCACCGCCCCCACGAGAATCGCCATCTCGAAGCCAGGGGTGGGGTTCATACCGGGAAGCCTACCCGGATCAGGGTGATCAGATGTCTAGACATATGATCATCCGGGAAACGTTGGGAACGACATGACTCCTTTGCTCTTCACGGTGGCGGTGTTCGCACTGTCGGTGGCGGCCGGGGTGCTCGGGTCGCTGCTCGGGCTCGGCGGCGGGATCATCGTGGTGCCAGCGCTCACTCTCCTCCTCCATATCGACATCCGCTTCGCCATCGGCGCGTCGATCGTGTCGGTCATCGCCACCTCCAGCGGGGCGGCGGCCGCCTACGTTCGCGACGGCATGACGAACCTGCGGGTGGCGATGTTCCTGGAGCTCGGGACCACCGCCGGGGCGCTGTCGGGCGCCTACCTGGCCGGCGTGGTGCCGGTGCGCACGCTGTATCTGGTGTTCGGCGCGGTCATGGGCTACTCGGCGCTGGCCATGTTCCGCAAGCGCCACGCCGAGCTGGCGGTGGCCGTGCCGGCCGACGCCCTCGCCGACCGGCTGGCGCTGCACGGCTCGTACGTCGACGAGGCGCTCGGCCGGGAGATCCACTACCCGGTCACCGGGTCGACGATCGGTCTCGGTCTCATGTACGTGGCGGGCGTGGTGAGCGGCCTGCTCGGCATCGGCAGTGGCGCCCTCAAGGTCCCGGCCATGGATCTGGCCATGCGCCTGCCGATCAAGGTCTCCACCGCCACCTCCAACTTCATGATCGGGGTGACGGCGGCGGCCAGCGCCGGGGTCTACTTCGCTCGGGGGCAAGTGGACCCGTTCGTGGCCGGGCCGGTGGCCATGGGCGTGCTGACCGGCGCTCTCGGTGGTTCCCGGCTGCTGGGCCGGCTGCAGAGCTCGGTCATCAGGAAGGTGTTCGTGGCCGTGCTGCTGTGGGTGTCGCTCGAAATGCTCCTGAAGGGGGTGCGATGACGGACGTGACCGCCACCCACCAGGAGGACAGCCAGGCCGAGGACCGGGTCCGCAGGGTGGAGCTGGCGATCAGCAGCCTGCTCCGCATCGGCGTGCTGACCAGCCTGCTGGTCGTCCTGGCCGGAACGGTGGTGACGTTTGTCCACCATCCCCACTACCTCAGTTCGCGCCATGATCTGGTGCCGCTCACGAAGCCCGGAGCGGAGTTCCCCCACACCGTGCCGTCGGTGATCCGGGGCCTCGAGCACAGCCAGGGCCGGGCCATCGTGATGGCCGGGCTCCTCTTGTTGATCGCCACGCCCGTCCTGCGGGTGGCGATCTCCGTTCTCGCCTTCGTCTACCAGCGCGACCGGACGTTCGTGGTCATCACCACGGTCGTGCTGGCGCTGCTGCTGACGTCGTTCGTGCTCGGCCGGGGCGGCGGCTAGCCCCGGGCGCAGGAGGCGCCGAGGCTGCGGTCGTCGGCCGTCCAGCCGGGGGCCGTGCCCTCGGGCCAGAAATCGCCCGTCGAGGGGTCCTGCACGTAGGCCACGGGTGCCGGCCGCCCGCCGGCGATCTCGGCCACGGCGGCCAGGAACCGGTCGATGTCGTCCGTCGACGTCGACAGGCCGGCACTGGCCCGCACCGCGCCGGGCATCTCCCGCCGGTCATGACGGAGGACGGCGGCGCGGTAGTCGGCCACCTCCTCCGGGCTCAGGTCGAGGAGGCGGAGCAGGTAGGGATGGGCGCAGAAGCAGCCGTGGCGGACGCCGATGCCGTACTCGGCCGACAGCCGGGCGGCGACGAGGGCATGGTGCAGCCCGTCGAGGGTGAAGGTGGCCAGCGGCAGCGTGACCTCTTCATGGGAGACGCCCCCGGGCGGCGGCTTCGGCCCCAGGAGCCGCACGCCAGATATGGCGGCCAGGCCTGACCGCAGGGAGCTCACGAGAGCATCGTCGTGCTCGATGATCGCCTTCCAGCCGATCCGGTCGAACTCGGCGAAGGCGGTGTCGAGCGCCACCGCCCCGATGACGTTGGGGGAGCCGGCCTCCTCCCGCTCCGGCGGGTCGGTCCAGGCCACCTCGTCGAGGTCGACGAGGTCGACGGCGCCTCCTCCGGCCAGGAAGGGGTCGCCCTCGGCGAAGGTGGCCCGGGGCCCGATGAGAATCCCGGCGCCGAAGGGGGCGTACATCTTGTGCCCGCTCCAGGCGATGTAGTCGGCTGCCGGCGGCAGCGGGCGGTGGGGGGCGAGTTGGGCGGCGTCGACCATGACCGGGATCCCCCGCTCGTGGGCCGCGGCCAGGATGGCGTCGAGGGGCGGCAGCCAGCCGGTGACGTTCGAGGCCCCTGTGATCGCCAGCAGCTTGGGACGGGGCGAGGCCTCGAGGGCGGCGACCACGTCGTCGGTCGAGAACGTCCCGTCGGAGCCGCACTCCACGAACCGCCGCTGACAGCGTCGCCCCCAGGGCAGCAGCATGGCGTGGTGCTCCACGACGGTGGTGACCACCACGTCGTCGGGGGCCAGGGGCAGCCGGTAGGCGAGGTGGTTGACGGCCTCGGTGGTGTTGCGGACGATCACGGCGATGTCGTCGCCGTCGGCGGGCCGGCCGGCGAAGCGGAGGGCGGCGAGGCGGGCCTCCTCGTAGGCGTTGGTGGCCAGGCGGGACTTGTAGCCGGCTCCCCGGTGCACGCTCGAGTACCAGGGGAGGAACTCCTGCACCCGCCGGGCCACGGCCGGCAGGGCGTTGGCCGAGGCGGCCGAGTCGAGGTTCAGGTAGGGCCGCTGCTGTCCGTCGACGCACGGCACCGCCAGGCCGTCGCCAACCAGCGGGGAGGGAATGGCGGGCCGCGTCTCGTCCATGGGGCCATCATCGCGTTTCGGAGCGCGATCCGGACCCTCCGGGTACCCGGAGGGTCCGCCGCCCCGGGCTCGGACCGGGACACAATGTCCGGTCATGCCGTGGTCATTCCGCACCCGGGGCGCGGCGGCGCTCGGGATCGTCGCTCTGGCCGGTGCCGTCGCTCTGGCCGGTGCCGTCGCACCGCCGGCCGGGGCCGACTTCGGCACGATCACGACCGTGGCCGGCAAGAGCCCGCCCGGCTACTCGGGCGACGGCGGGCCGGCCCGCGACGCCCAGATGAACGAGCCCCGGATGCTGACCTTCGACCGCGCCGGGACCATGTACATCGTCGACACCTTCAACCAGGTCGTGCGCCGGGTCGGCACCGACGGCGTCATCACCACCGTTGCCGGCCACACCGGCGGCTACGTCCCCCGCAACGACTCCGACTGCAAGGCGGACTTCCACGGCGACGGCGGCCCCGCCACGCTGGCGACGCTGAGCTGCCCCCACAGCCTGGCGGTGGCCGCCAACGGCGACCTCTACATCGCCGACAGCGCCAACCACGTGATCCGCAAGGTCGACCACGTCACGCACGTGATCACGACCGTGGTCGGCCAGGGCGGCCACAACGGCAGCACCGGCGACGGCGGCCCGGCGACCGCGGCCAAGATCGACGGCCCGAAGGGCATCCTGTTCGACCGCGCCTGGGACCTCATCATCACGGACTCCGGCAACGACAAGATCCGCCGGGTCGACACCGCCACGGGGATCATCACGACCATCGCCGGGACGGGCGTGACCGGCGAGAGCGGCGACGGCGGCCCCGCCACCCAGGCCAAGCTCACCGAGCCCCGGACGATGGCGCTGGCCGCCGACGGCTCGCTCCTCTTCACCGAGCCGCGGGTGAACCGGATCCGCCGTGTCGACCCGTCGGGCGTCATCACCACCTTCGCCGGCACCGGCAAGGCCGGCTTCTCCGGCGACGGCGGCCCGGCGACGCGGGCCCAGCTCAACTTCAACCGGGGGGTGGCGGTCGACGGGGCCGGCACGGTGTGGATCGCCGATTCGCTGAACCAGCGGATCCGCAAGGTCGACGCCGCCGGCATCATCACGACCGCCGCCGGGAGCGGGAGGACGTGCTACACGACGCCCGACAACAGCTGCGGCGACGGGGGCCCGGCCACCGCCGCCGGGTTCGCCACCCCGCGGGCGCTGGAGTTCGACGAGGCCGGGAACCTCTACGTGGCCGACACGTTCAACTCCCGGATACGGCGCATCGACGGTTTCGCCGGCGCCGTGCACCGCTCCACCGCCCCGGGGCCGTAGGGGGTCAGCCGGGCGGGATCCGCCGGACCGGTTCCCGGCCGGAGGGCTGTTGGGGTCGGGGCCGGGTGGCCAGCGGGGGGATCGCAAGCTTCACCGGTTCGTCGACGGTGGCCAGGGCCTCCTCCCCGTAGTGGAGGAAGGCGAGGGGCTCACCCTCCTTCAACTCGTAGAGCGCCTGGCCGGGCGTGGCGGTGACGCACAGGT
>JAUZEY010000369.1 GCA_030838785.1 Actinomycetota bacterium
CGCCTACATCGTCAACGATTGCGACGCCCGGGCCATCGTGACCTCGAAGGCGATGGTGGTGGTGGCCGCCGAGCTCGCCGGGGAGATCCCCGGCTGCAAGCTGCGCCTGTCCGTCGACGGCCCCGTCGACGGCTACGACTCCTACGAGGACGCCCTCGTCGGCGTGCCGGCCGACCCCCTCGACGACGAGCCGCTCGGCCAGCTGATGCTCTACAGCTCGGGGACGACGGGGCGACCCAAAGGCGTCGTCCGCCCCCAGCCGGCCCGCAAGGCCAACGAGGGCCTCGGCCCGGTCTCGGGGCTCGGGGTGATGTTCGGCATGAACGCCGACACCGTGTATCTCTCCCCCGCCCCGATCTACCACGCCGCCCCGCTCGGGTTCTGCATGGCCACCACCGGCCTCGGCGGCACGGTGGTCCTCATGGCGCACTTCGACCCGCTCGACGCGCTGGCCGCCTTGGAGCGCCACCGCTGCACCCACAGCCAGTGGGTGCCGACGATGTTCTCCCGGATGCTGAAGCTGCCCGAGGAGGACCGCACCCGGTTCGACCTGTCCGTCCACAAGGTCGCCGTCCACGCCGCCGCCCCCTGCCCCCGGCCGGTCAAGGAGGCCATGTTCGAGTGGTGGGGGCCCATCATCCACGAGTACTACGGCGGCTCCGAGCTCAACGGGCTGACCGTCGTCGGCCCGCAGGACTGGCTCGCCCACCCCGGCACCGTCGGGCGGGCGGTCCTCGGCACGCTCCACATCTGCGACGAAGACGGGAACGACCTGGCGGCCGGTGAGCCGGGCCTCGTCTACTTCGAGCAGGAGGTGGCGCCGTTCCACTACCACAAGGACGAGGAGCAGACGAGGTCCTCCCGTCACCCGGCCCATGCGAACTGGACGGCGCTGGGCGACGTCGGCTTCGTCGATGAGGACGGGTTCCTGTTCCTCACCGACCGGGCCACGTTCATGATCATCTCCGGCGGCGTGAACATCTATCCCCGGGAGATCGAAGACGTCCTCGTCATGCATCCCCTCGTCGACGACGTCGCCGTCATCGGCGTTCCCAACCCCGACATGGGCGAAGAGGTGAAGGCAGTGGTGCAGCTGGTGCCGGGCGTTGACGGCACGCCGGAGCTGGCCGGCGAACTCATCGCCTTCGCCCGGGAGCGGCTGACCCACTACAAGTGCCCGAAGTCAGTCGATTTCGACCCGGCGCTGCCCCGCCTCCCGACGGGCAAGCTGTACAAGCGGGTCCTTCGCGATCGTTATTGGGGCGAAAGGTTTAACCGGCTTACTTAATTTTCGATCATATGAAGAGCGGCGATTTCGGCAGGAGCGGGGCGCTGTTCGCAGAACTCTCTCTGCGTTCACACTGAGTTTCGGCTGGGGCGGCCGGGACGTAACTCCCCCCGGAGACACGATGCCAACCCAGTCGACAACCCGCGCTCGTTCGCGCCACCCGTGGATGCTGGCCGTCTTAGCGGCCCTCCTCACGGCCGGCACCCTGGCGCCCGGCGCCATCGCCGCCGGCCAGCACAAGAAGAGCAGCGGCGGCCGCGCCGCCGGAGGTCCCGTCGTCCCCCCGAAGCAGGGCACGACGTGGGTCGGCACGTACCAGGAGGCGAGCGGGCCGCAGCTCCTGAAGCAGAACCGGGTGCTCGATCTCGAGCAGTCCATCGGCCGCACGGAGGACGTCGACCACATCTACCAGGGCTGGAGCTCCGAGTTCCCCGGCTGGCGGGAGGACTGGGACCACCAGAACGGTCGGGTCCCGTTCGTGTCGTGGGCCAAGGCGCCGTCCACGGCGGTCAACTCCGGCCGGTACGACTCGATGATCAAGCAGCGGGCCGCCGACGTGAAAGCGGCCGGCTACCCCATCCTCCTCGAATGGTTCTGGGAGATGGACGGCGCCCGCAACAAGCACGTCGCCGGCTCCCCCGCCGCCTTCATCGCCGCCTGGACGCGGATCCACGACATCTTCGCCCGGGCCGGCGTCACCAACGTTTCGTGGGTGTGGTGCCCCAACGCCTGGGGCTTCAACAACGGTGAAGCGCCCAAGTTCTATCCCGGCGACGCCTACGTCGACTGGATCTGCGCCGACGGCTACAACTGGGCGCCGGGCCGGCGCGGTGACGAGTGGAACTCCTTCGAGTCGACGTTCCAGTCCTTCTACGACTGGGCTGCGGTGCGGGGCAAGCCGCTCATGGTCGGCGAGTTCGGGGCCCAGGAACGCAAGCCGGGCGAAAAGGCCCAGTGGCTGAAGGAGGCCGGCACCACCCTGAAGACGAAGTTCCCCGCCATCAAGGCCGTGGTCTACTTCGACGTGAAGAAGCGGTACAACTGGCGGATCAACACCTCGCCGTCGTCGGCGGCGGCCTTCCGGTCAATGGCCAAGACGCTCCGCGGCGGCGGCTAGCGGCGCTAGCCGAGGTGGAGCAGCGGGACGGCCGCCTCGGGGGTCAGCACCCGGAACCCGATGCTCTCCTCCAGGAACAGCTCGACCGTGTCGGGGCCGTGGGCGGCGTAGCCGAGCGCCATGTCCTCGCCGCAGGTGAGCTCGAAGTCGTCGCCCCGGGTCGACAGGACGACGGCGCCGTTGACGGCCGGCGCCCAGACCACCGGCCCGCCGAGGATGAGGCGGAGGTGCTCCAGGACGGGGTAGCCGCCATGCTCGGTCGTCTCGACGACGCCCGTCCAGCACCGGGGCCCGAGTGCGGCGGCGTAGGGGCCGTCGACCCCGGCCTCCCGCAGGGTGGCGACGGCCCGGGCCACCAGCCGGGGGTACTCGGCGTAGTTGTCGTCGATCTCGAGGCCGGGATACGGCGACGCTTCGGCCATGCCGGTGATGTGCGCTTCCTTGAAGCCGTGGAACACGATCTGGTCCTCGGCCAGCGCCGCCCGCTTGGCGGCGTTGATGACGACGTCGAGGTCGGGGTCGGGCCGGCCCCGGTCGATGTCGTCGATGTCGGCCCGCGACATCGAGAAGCGGTGGCGGAGCTCGACGAGCGGCTGCACGACCCGGATGCCGGCCTCGACGCCGTCGACCGGGCCCGGCACCCGTTCCAGCCGGCCGAGGCTGTCGGCCGAGTAGTCCCAACCGTGGGGGCCGGAGAAGTCGACCAGCTGGCGGGCGGCGAGGAAGGTCCGCAGGGTGCGGGTTGCCTCCTTCTCGATCTCCCTCCAGGCGGTGTCGGAGATGGGAGCGAGCTCCCGGTGCAGGTGGCTCATCGATTGCTCCTCGTCCGCAGGCTGCCGATTCCGAGGCTTGCGCCGTTGCCGGCGCCGTTGCCCCCTTCGTCGCCGCCACCCTCGGCGGCCGTCTCGATCGCCGTGATCGAGCCCTCCGTGAACAGGTACTGGCGCAGGAAGCGGTCGAGCTCGGGGTCGCGACGGCGGAGCCACTCCAGCGCCATGGCGGCGTGCTCCTTCTCCTCGTCGCGGTTGTGGGTGAGGATCGCCCGCAGCTCGGAGTCCTCGGAGCCGTCGATGCGCTGGTTGTACCAGTCGACGGCCTCCAGCTCTTCCATGAGCGACACGATGGCGCGGTGATACTCCATCGTCTGCGGCCGGAGCCGCTCCTCCGATTCGTGGAACTCCGCGCTGCTGCCGGCCATGCGCGCACTCCCTTTTCGCCAGGTCTCGCGTCCTGCTACCCGGAACATAAGGCGGTGAACCGATACCTGTCAGATTCTGTCAGCTGGCGCAGGTGGTGCCCGAAGCCGGTGTCTTCCCGCTGACGAGGTAGGCGTCGACGAGGCCCCGGACGCAGGCGGAGTAGTAGTAGGCGACGTGCTCGGCGCCCTGGCGCAGCACGAGGACGCCGTGCTCCAGCTGGCCGGCCAGCGCCCGGGCCCAGCCCTGGGGGGTGGCGGGGTCGCCGGTGGTGCCGACGACCAGGATCGGCGGCGCACCGGCGGCCCGGGTCGGCTTCGGCGTGAGCGTCGAGGGGACCGACCACATCCCACACGACAGCGCGGCCCAGGTGAACACCGGGCCGAACACCGGGGCCTGGGCCTTCGACGCTTCGGCCAGCGCCGGGTAGGCGCCGAGGTCGCGGGGCGCCGGGTGGTCGAGGCAGAGGATCGACTGGCGGGCGTCGGCGGCGTTGCTGGCCCCGGCGTTCTGGTAGTTGCTGGCCAGGGTGGCCAGCGGCGAACCGTCTCCCCGCTCGGCGGCGGCCAGGGCGTCGCCCAGCGACGGCCAGCGGGACCGGGCGGTGAGGCGGCTCATCGTGCCACTCACGAACGTGTCGACGCCGACGATCCGGTTAGCCGACGCCTTCAGCGGCTGCTGGCGGATTCGGTCCATGAGGGCCACGAAGGCCGCCGTCCGGTCGGCGTTGGCCGGGCGCCAGTGGCAGGTGACGGTGGTGTCGCACCAGGCGAAGAAGGAGCGCAGGGCGCCCTCGAAGCCGACCGCCTGGGCCAGGGTCATCTGGTCGAGGGTGAGGCTCGGGTCGATGGGCCCGTCGAGGACGAAGGCCCGAACCCGCTGCGGGTAGCGGTCGGCGTAGACGGCGCCGAGGAGCGTGCCGGCGGAATGGCCGACGAAGGTCAGCTTGTCCTCACCGAGGGCGATGCGGATCCGTTCGAGGTCCTCGGCGGTGGCGTCGGTGCCGACGTGGCGGAGCAGGTCGCCGCTGTAACGGAGGCAGGCCTCGCCGCCCGCCCGGTAGGCGTCGGCCAGCGCCTTCTGGTCGGCCTCGTTGGTAGGAGCGGGATCGAGGGTCGAGCCGCCGCCGTCGCCACCGCCGCCGGAGCTCGCCTTCGGATCGGAGCAGTGGACGGGGGCGCTGCGCTCGACCCCCCGGGGGTCCCAGGAGACGATGTCGAAGCGGTTCTGGAGGGTGGCGGTGAGGGAGCGGAGCTCGCCGGGGAGGTCGTCGACGCCGGAATCGCCGGGGCCGCCGGGGTTGATGAGCAGCGAGCCGATCCGGGCCGCCGGGGTCCGGGCCGGCTTGCGGGCCAGGGCCAGTGTCAGCGCCGGGCCGCCCGGATCGGCGTAGTCCCGGGGCACGCTCAGGCTGGCGCACTGGAGGGTCCCGCAGACCCGCCAGGCGAGGCCGCCGGGCGAGATGACCGGCGCCGCCGGCGCCGGTTTCGCCGTCGCCGGCGCCGCGACGGGGGCGGTCGTGGTCGGAGCGGCCGTGCTCGTCGTCGGCGCCGCCGTGGTCGTCTCCGGTGTAGCGGTGGTCGTGGTGGCGGCGGCGCCGTGCTCGGACGCCTTCGGCGTGCCGGAAGAGCAGGCCGAGCCCGCCACGAGGGCGGCGACGACCACGACCCGGGTCACACGATGCACGCCATCCACGGTACCGGCGGCCCGACCGACCGGAGTGCTTGACTGCTCAACGAGCCGCGCTCCGTTGCAACACTTGCCCGGGAACGCGACCGTACCCGGTACCCGGCGATGCGCGTCAGACGGTCCAGGGGCCGACGCCGGCGACGCGTGCCGGGGTGATTCGGACGACGACGCCGGGCGGCGGATCGTCCCAGGCGGGGAACTTCACGTCGGGGCCGAGGTAGACGTGGGCCAGCCGCTGGAGCAGCTCCGGCCCGTCCCCCTCGACGACCCGAGCCTGGCCGTGGACGATCAGGTAGTGGTCGAGCCCAGCGTCGTT
>JAUZEY010000387.1 GCA_030838785.1 Actinomycetota bacterium
CCTCGGCCTCGGCCCGGGAGACGACCTCCCGCAGGGGCAGGCCGGTGTGGCGGGCGACGCGGGCGGCATCCTCGTACACCACCTTCACCCGCAGGGCCGTGCGCTAGATGCGGACCGGCAGGCCTTCCACCTCCACCTCGTCGGGCTGGCGGGCGAAGGGCCAGCGGTCTACGACGGTGACCCGCACCCCCAGCGTGCCGGTCTCGTGGCCGATGAGGTCGCGGAGGCGGGGCCCGTCGGGCAGGTGGGCGAGGGCGGAGAGGACGATGCCGGGCCGGCCCTTCTTCATGGTGACGTGCGCCGTCCAGGCGTCGAGGGCGCCGGCGCCGAGGAGGGCGTCGACGGCATGGGCCACGACCTCGCCGCTGATGTCGTCGAGGTTGGCCTCGAGCAGGGCCAGCGGCTGGCCGGCCATCGCCTCGCCGCTCGGCCCGACCCCGCCGGTGCCGGCCTCGGTGGGCGGCCACGCCGACCCGGCCCGCCCGGCCCCGGACTGGGCCACGGACGAGGTCGCGTCCCCGACGGCGATCTGCACGAGGTTGGGCAGGGCGGCCAGTTCTCTGGTGCCAGCGCCGAAGCCGCTGGTCAGGAGCCGCATCTGGGGGAGCGGGCCATAGCTCGAGCACAGCCCGGCCAGCAGGGCGGCGCCGGTCGGGGTGGTGAGCTCGACGTTGACGTCGAGGCCGACCACCGGCGCCTCCTTGAGCAGGTCGACCACCGCCGGCGACGGGTTCGGGAGCATCCCGTGGCTGGCGCGGACCATCCCCGTCCCCACCCGCACCGTCGATGCCGTCACCTCGTCGACGCCCAGCGTCTCGAGGGCGGCGCAGGTGCCGACGATGTCGACGATGGCGTCGATCCCCCCGACCTCGTGGAAGTGGACCTGTGCCGTCGGCCGGCGGTGGAGCCGGCCCTCGGTCTCGGCCAGAAGGCGGAACACCCGCTGGGCCCGTTCCCCCACCCGCTCGGGGAGGCGGGCCTCCTCCAGGATCCCGGCGATGTGGCCATAGGTGCGCGTGATCCCGTCGGGCTTGGCCTTCACGTGGGCCTTGGTGCCGGCCAGCCCGCCCCGCATGACCAGCTCCGCCTCCAGTCCCCAGCCGGTCACCGGCAGCCGCTTCAGGATGGCGACGACCTCGTCGAGAGGCGCGCCGGCGTCGAGGCAGGCGCCCAGCGCCATGTCCCCGGCGATCCCGGCAAAGCAGTGGAACCAGGCCACCGTGGTCACAGCCCCACCAGCCCGAACCGGCCGCCGACCTCGTTCCGGCGTTCCTGACCGCGGCGGCCGGCCGGGGCCGGTCCCACATTCCGGCGTTCCTTTTCCGCTGGATTCCGGGAAAGGAACGCCGGTTCGGACCCCGGGCCGGGGCAGCCGGTTCTGGCGTTCCTTTTCCGCTGGATTCCGGAAAACGAACGCCGGTTGGAGGGGGTCACGGCGCGGCACCGGGGTGGCCGGGGGTGCGGGCCCGTTCCAGGCCGGCCAAGATGCGGGCGGCGGCGCAGGCGGCTCCGTAGCCGTTGTCGATGCCCATCACGGCCACGCCGGGGGCGCAGCTGGCCAGCATGGCCAGGAGGGCGGTGACGCCCTCCAGCGAGGAGCCGTAGCCGGCGCTCGTCGGGACGGAGACGATCGGCGCCGCGGCCAGGCCTCCGACGGCCGAGGCCAGCGCCCCCTCCATGCCCGCCACCACGAGGATCACGTCGGCGGCCCGGAGGACGGATTCCTCGGCCAGCAGCCGGTGGATGCCGGCCACCCCGACGTCGGTGAGCCGGACGGGCGGCCATCCCAGGGCGGTCAGCGTGGCCGACGCCTCCTCGGCGACGGGGAGGTCGGCGGTGCCGGCGCAGGCGACCACGGCGGAGCCCGTCCGCCGGGGGAGGGGCTTCCAGACGCCGAGGCAGGCCACCGGGTCGTAGTGCCCCCCGGGGACGACGGACAGGACCGTGGCGACGGTGGCCTCGTCGACCCGGGTCAGGAGGACGGGCCCGGCCGTCGGCCCGCTCACGAGCTCGGCCACGATGGCGGCGCACTGGGCCGGCGTCTTTCCCGGGGCGTAGACGGCTTCGGGGAAACCCTGGCGCAGCGGTCGGTGGTGGTCGACCCGGGCGAAGCCGAGGTCGGCGAAGGGGAGGGTGCGGAGACGTTCGAGGGCGGCCGCCGGCGAGGTCGCCCCACCGGCGACGTCCTCCAGCAGTTCCCGCAGGCTGGGATCGACCATGTGGTCACATAGGATGGCCTGCGATGTCGGCCCCCGCCCATCCGCCACCCAGATCCCGAATCGCATTCCTCGGCCCGCCGGGGACGTTCTCCGAAGAGGCGCTCCTGTCCCAGCCCGACCTGGCGGCGGGGGAGCTCGTGCCGATCCGGTCGATCCCGGAGGTGATCGCCGAGGTCGACCAGGGGCGGGCCGACATGGCCGTCGTGCCCATCGAGAACGCCATCGAGGGGTCGGTCACCGCCACCCTCGACAGCCTCGCCTTCGACTCCTCGGACGAGCTCGTGATCCAGCGCGAGGTCGTGCTGCCCATCGACATGCACCTCTGCGCCCGTCCGGGGACGGAGCTGTCGGATGTGACGGCGGTCGTGTCGATCCCCCACGCCACGGCCCAGTGCCGGGAGTGGCTGGCCCGCAAGCTGCCCGGCGTCGAGATCCAGGCGGCCAACTCCACCGCCGAGGCGGCCAGGGATGTGGCCGAGGACCGGCCCGCCAAACGGAAAGGGAGTGGCAGTGGAAAGGGCGGCGCCCGGGCCGCGATCGCCACCTCACTGGCGGCCAAGCTCTACGGCCTCGACGTCCTCGCCGCCGACATCGAGGACCATCCCGACAACGAGACCCGGTTCGTGGTCATCGGGCAGGGCATCCCGGCCCGCACCGGCCACGACAAGACGACGATCGTCGTGTTCCAGAACCAGGACCGGCCGGGGTCGCTGCTCGGGATCCTCCAGGAGTTCGCCGCCCGGGCCGTCAACCTGACGAAGCTGGAGTCCCGCCCGACCAAGCGGGGGCTGGGCAACTACTGCTTCTTCATCGATTGCGAGGGGCACATCTCCGACGAGCTGGTGTACGACGTCCTGCGCAACCTGGCCGCCAAGCACGACGTGCGGTTCCTCGGCTCCTACCCGGCGGCGGGAAGCGAGGCCGCCGGGCGCCGGCGCGCCGCCGGGAAAGCATGGAGAGCAGCGACGAACTGGGTCGACGACCTCCGGAGCAAGGTCCGGCCCGACTAGTGGACCGGGGAGCCGACACGGGGATGGGCCGATGATCGACGTCCGGAGGTTGCGGTCAGAGCCGGAGTACCGGGCCGGGATCGAGCGCAAGCGGGTCGCGCCGGGGCTGATCGACGAGGTGCTGGCCGCCGACCAGGCCCGCCGGTCGGCCCTCGGCGAGGTCGAAGAGCTGCGGGCCCGCCAGAACGCCGCCTCCAGGGAGATCGGCCGGGCGGCGGCCGAGGAGCGGCCGGCCAAGATCGCCGCCGCCGCCGCCCTGAAGGACGAGCTGGCCGAGCGGGAGCCAGTGCTGGCCGAGGCCGAGGCCCGGTTCAACGAGCTGGTGATCCGGGTGCCCAACCCCGCCCATCCGTCGGTGCCCGACGGCGGGGAGGACGACTACGAGGTCGTCCGTGTCGTCGGCGACACGCCGCCGGCGCCGGCCGCCGGGCTCGACCACGCCGAGTTCGGCGAGCGGCTCGGGTTCGTCGACACCGAGCGGGCCGCCCGCATCAGCGGCAGCCGCTTCGCCTATCTCATGGGTGAGGCCGTGCTGCTGGAGATGGCACTCGTGCGGTGGGTGATGGGCAAGCTGGTCGACGAGGGGTTCACGCCCGTCGTGCCGCCGGTG
>JAUZEY010000402.1 GCA_030838785.1 Actinomycetota bacterium
CTTGCCCTCGTGGCATTGCCGGCGATTGCGACCGCATTCTTTGCCCTGGCCAGCTTCGAGACCCCCCAGCCGGCGTCGTCAGAACGGCGCGTCAGTGCCGTCAAGTGGGGAACGTCAGAGCCCCAGATCCATTCCGTGTCCCAGGTCCGGGCCGGGGGGCGGATGCGGGGTGACTTCGGGGAGTCGATCCAGCCATGCGTACTCCCGTCCGAGCTTGTGTCCCGAGAGGTATCTGTCTCGGGTCGTCCGCTCGATGTGTTGGCCCCTGTGGCCGACCTCGGCCAGCTCGGCGTCGACCGTGCGGAGCTGCTGAGGGCGGCGAGCGCTCGACTGATACGGCCCCCAGTCCAAATCAGTGCCGTTCCGATCGATATACAGCGCTGTGACCAGCAGGTTTACCACGAAGTGGTGGTGGGCGAGGGGGGACTTGAACCCCCACGAGGTTGCCCTCACTGGCACCTGAAGCCAGCGCGTCTGCCATTCCGCCACTCGCCCGGCGAATGCATTCGAGCGTAGCAGCCGTCTCCGGGCGCTCTGGCGGACGAAAGGGCTGAACAGACCGTGCGTAAGGGTCGCCGGAACATGTCCTGGCCCGCCGTTAGACTCCGCGCCGTGGGTTTACACGGGTTCGAGCGCCGGCTCGAGGCGCTCGTCGAGGGGGTCTTCTCCCGGGCCTTTCGCAGCGGCCTCCAGCCCGTCGAGATCGGCCGAAGACTGGCCCGGGAGATGGACGATCAGCGCACCGTCGGCGTGCACGGCCTCATCGCGCCCAATTCCTTCCGGGTGCGGCTGGCGGAGTCCGATCGGGCGCGGTTCGAGGCCTTCGAGACCACCCTGCTGCGGGAGCTGGCCGACGCCGCCCGGTCCCACGCCCGCGACGAGGGCTACGGGTTCCTCGGGCAGGTCATCGTGTCCCTCGAGACCGACCCCGACCTCAATGCCGGCCAGTGCGCCGTGGCGGGGGAGATCAAGGCGGACCCCGACGGGCGGGTCGGCACCCTCGTCACGGCCGACGGCCGGCGGATCCCGGTGGCCGAACGGCCGGTGGTGATCGGCCGGCTGTCGAGCTGCGACATCCCCCTCGGCGACCCCCAGGTCTCCCGCCGCCACGCCGAGGTCCGCCGCGACGCCGAGGGGTTCGCCGTGTTCGACCTCGGGTCCACCAACGGCACGGTCGTCAACGGCGCCCCGGTCCGGGAGCGGCGCCTGTCCGACGGCGACGAGCTCCGGTTCGGGTCGGCCACGATCCGCTTCGAGACGTCCTAGAGGGCGGCGTGCCGGAGGCGATCCTCACCATCCTCAAGTTCTGCTTCCTGGGACTGCTCTACCTATTCCTGGCCCGCGTCGTCCGGGCCGTCTACCGGGAGCTGTCCCCCGACCGGCCGGCGCCCGCCACCGCCAACGGAGCCGCCCGCTTCGGCCGGGGCGGGGGCCGGCGCAGCGACCAGCCCGCCCGGCCCTTCAAGCTGAAGATGATCGACCCGGCGACGGCACAGATCTTCCCCCTCGGGGAGGAGGTCACGATCGGGCGGGCGCCGGGATGTTCCGTGCCGCTGGCCGACGACACCTATGTTTCTCAGCTCCATGCCCGCATTTACGTCCGTGACGGGAAGCCCTTCGTGGAGGACCTCGGCTCCACCAATGGCACCTTCCTCAACAAGGACCGGCTGAGCAAGACGATGCCGCTCCACCGGGGCGACAAGCTCCAGATCGGCCAGACGGTGCTGGAGATCGTTCAGTGACCCGGGGTCTCGGGGTGTCCCCGATATGAGATTTGCGGACGGCCACCGCACCGACGTCGGGCGCGGCCGGCCGGAGAACGAGGACAGCTGGCTCGTCGACCGGGAGCTCGGGCTCTACGCCGTGGCCGACGGGATGGGCGGCCACCGGGCCGGTGTGGTGGCCAGCGCCACCGCCATCGACACCCTGCTGGCCGCCTTCGGTGGCGGATATCCCATCGACCGGGCCGGGGCCACGGCCAACGCCGCCGTGTTCGCCAAGGCCGCCGACGACGCCGCCCTCCGGGGCATGGGAACCACCCTCACCGCTGTCGCCCTCCAGCCCGACGGCACGGCCATCCTCGGTCACGTCGGCGATTCCCGGGCCTATCTGATGCGCGACGGCACCGTCACCCAGATCACCGACGACCACTCGCTGGTCGAGCAGCTCGTGCGGGAGGGCCGGCTCAGCCCCGAGGAGGCCCAGCACCACCCCCAGCGGGCCATCATCACCCGGGCCCTCGGCGTCGAGCCCGACGTCGAGGTCGACACCTACCGGGTCGATCTCAAGCCCGGCGACCGCCTCCTGATCTGCTCCGACGGGCTGACCGGCATGCTGTCGAACGACACGATCGCGGCGACGCTACGCCGCCACGCCGACCCCCAGCAGGCGGCCGAGACCCTGGTCGACATGGCCAACCAGGCCGGTGGCGACGACAACATCACGGTCGTGATCCTCGACGCCCTGGCCGACGGGGACGGGCGGGGCGCGGCAGCCGCCGCCGACATCTCCGCCCGGCTCGAAGGCACCGGCGAGCTGCCGGTCGTCGAGGACGACGGCGGCGCGCTGGCCGTTGCGGCGACCAGCCACGATGTCCCCGCCAACGCCAACGCCGACGCCGACGCCGACGCCGACGTGGCGGTGGCGCCCCGCCGGCCCCGGCGGAAGATGCGGGGCGTGGTGGTGTGGGGGCTCCCGATCATGGCGGTGGTCGGCATCGCCGTCGGGGCTGTCGGCTGGTACGCCCGGCGCACCTACTACGTCGGCCTGTCGGCCGACCGGGTCACGCTGTTCAAGGGCGTTCCGGGGGGGCTGCTCGGGTGGCAGCCGACCGTCGACCGGCGCACCGACCTGACCGCTGCCGACCTCACCGAGGCCGACCGGGGGGACCTCAAGAACGGCCACCGCTTCGCCAGCCACTCCGACGCAGATCGGTTCGTCACCCACCTCCAGCAGGCCCACGATGCCCTGGCCGGCACGACGACCACCACCGGGCCGGCCCCCGCCACCCCGCCCGCCGGAATCCCCACCGACGCCACGCCGGCGTCCACCGCGACCAGCCGATGAAGATGCCCACGATGTCCGGCGCGGGCCCCGCGGCCGCCGCCCGGCGTTCGACCGAACTCGGCCTCGTGATCCTGGCCGTGATCCTGGCCGCCGGCGGCTACGTCCTCACCGCCCTGGCCAAGGGCGCCACCCTCCCCGCCGACCTCGCCCCCTTCGCCGCCGGCGCCGCCGGGCTGGCCCTGGCCGCCCACGTCGCCGTCCGCCGTTTCGCCCCCCGGGCCGACGGCACCCTCCTGGGGCTGGCCGTCGTCCTCAACGGGATCGGCTTCGTGGTCATCGCCCGGCTCGACCACAACCTGGCCCGCTACCAGACGCTGTGGACGGCCGTCGGCGTCGCCGCCTTCGTCGCCACCCTGGCCGCCGTGAAGCGCATCCGCGACCTGGAGCGCTACCGCTACACCTTCGCTCTTCTCGGCATCGGCTCCCTGCTGATCCCGGCCGTCCCCGGGATCGGTCAGGAGATCAACGGCGCCCGCCTGTGGGTCCACCTCGGGCCGCTCAACTTCCAGCCCGGGGAGGCGGCCAAGGTCACGCTGGTGATCTTCCTGGCCGCCTATCTGGTGGAGAAACGGGAGTTGCTGTCGACCCCGACCTGGCGGGTCGGGCCGGTGATGCTGCCCGACCCGAAGCACTTCGCCCCGCTGCTGCTGGCCTGGGGGTCGTCGATCCTGGTCATGGTCCGGGAGAAGGACCTCGGATCGTCGCTGCTGTTCTTCGCCGTGTTCCTGGCCATGCTCTACATGGCCACCGCCCGGGTGAGCTACGTCGGGATCGGCGCCGCCATGTTCGCGGTGGGGGCGACGCTGGCCTACCACGCCTTCGGCCACGTCCGGGAGCGGGTCACGACGTGGGTCAACCCCTGGCCGACAGCCCAGGGCCACAGCTTCCAGCTGGTCCAGGCCCTGTTCGCCTTCGGCTCCGGCGGGTTCGCCGGTACCGGCCTCGGGCTCGGCAGCCCGGGGAAGATCCCCAACGCCGCCACCGACTTCGTCTTCGCCGCCATCGGAGAGGAGCTCGGCCTGCTCGGCACCACGGCCGTCCTGCTGCTGTACCTGCTGCTGATCGGCGTCGGCTTCCGGATCGCCCTGCGGGCCGACCAGCCCTTCCTCAAACTGCTGGCCGCAGGGCTGACCACCATCCTGGGCGTGCAGACGTTCATCATCCTGGGCGGGGTGACCAGGCTGATCCCGCTGACCGGCATCACGATGCCGTTCGTGTCCTACGGCGGAAGCTCGCTGCTGGCCAACTTCGTGATCCTGGCCCTGCTGCTGCGGATCTCCGACGAGGTGGCCCGCCGGTCCGACGCTGGGGAGCTTCACCTGCCTCCCCCGACGGACACGGGGACGGCCCGGTGAACCGACAGGTCCGCCGGGTCGGCATCACCATCGTCGGGCTCTTCCTGGCGCTGTTCCTCCAGCTCAACTACCTCCAGATCGTCCACGCCCACAGCCTGGCCAACAACCCCCGCAACGTGCGGGCGGTGCTGCGCGACTACTCCGAACCCCGGGGGTCGATCGTCACCAGCGACGGGGTCGTGGCGGCCCGCTCCGAACCGGTCAACGACGAGTTCCAGAAGCTCCGCACCTACCCCACCGGGCCGCTGTTCGCCCACGTCAGCGGCTTCTACTCCTTCACGTTGGGGGCGACGGCCACCGAAGACGCCTACAACCGCGACCTGAGCGGCCGCAACGTCGACCGGCAGTTCCACAACCTCGGCGACTGGCTGATCGGTAAGGAGCCGACCGGCGACGCCGTCCTGTCGCTCAGCAACGCCGCCCAGGAGGCCGCCCGCGACGCCCTCGGCGACCGCCGGGGGTCGGTGGTGGTGCTCGACCCGTCCACCGGCGAGATCGTGGCCCTGTGGTCGTTCCCGTCCTACGACCCGAACCCGCTCGCCGCCCACTCCAGCAAGGCCGTCCAGCAGGCGTTCAAGGGCTACTCCGACGACCCGGCCAACCCGATGCTGGCCCGGGCCTACCGGGAGCGCTACGCGCCGGGGTCGACGTTCAAGGTCGTCACCGCCGCCACGGCCATCGACACCGGCACCGCCACCGTCGGGAGCCGCTACCCGGTGCTGCGCTCGCTCGCCCTGCCCCAGTCCGACAAGCAGCTGGCCAACTTCGGGCACAGCGCCTGCGGCGGCACCCTGGCCGAGAGCTTCCGGGTGTCGTGCAACACGACGTTCGGCCAGGTCGGCCTGGATCTCGGCGAGAAGCTCGTCGACGGGATGAAGGCCTTCGGGATCACCGAAGACGTCCCGTTCGACCTCCCCGAGGCCCGCAGCGGCGGGCCCGCCGCCGGCACCTTCGCCCACAACAAGCCGAGCTTCGCCAACGCCGCCATCGGCCAGGGCGACATCGCCGTCACCCCCCTGCAGATGGCCACCGTGGCCGGCGCCATCGCCAACGGCGGGATGTTGATGGCGCCGCACGTCGTGCGAGAGATCCGCGACGCCGACGGACGGGTCATCCGCAAGATCGGGCCGGCGGAGTGGAAGCGGGCCGTGTCGCCGACGACGGCCGCCACCGTCACCCAGTTGATGATCGACGTCGTCAAGCGGGGGACGGGCACCGCCGCCGCCGTGCCCGGCTTCACCGTGGCCGGCAAGACCGGTACGGCGGAGGCTCCGGGTGGCCCGCCCCACGCCTGGTTCATCGGCTTCGCCCCGGCCGAGGCGCCCCGCTTCGCCATCGCCGTGATCGTCGAGCGGGGCGGCGACCTCGGCGACGAGGCGACCGGCGGGCGGGTGGCCGCCCCGGTGGCCGGGAAGGTGCTGGCCAAGCTGCTGGCTCCGCCACC
>JAUZEY010000194.1 GCA_030838785.1 Actinomycetota bacterium
CCACGCCGCCACCATGGTCGTGGCCGGCGTCTACCTGGTGGCCCGGGTCTACGGCGTCTTCTGGGAGGGCTTCTCCATCGCCGCCGGTGGCCTCAACTGGATGGCGCTGATCGCCGGGATCACGATGATCATCGCCGCCGCCCTGGCCTTCGTGCAGGACGACATCAAACGCGTCCTCGCCTACTCCACCGTGAGCCAGCTGGGCTACATGGTGGCCGCCCTCAGCGTGGGCGCCTGGACGGCCGGCGTGTTCCACCTCTTCACCCACGCCTTCTTCAAGGCGCTGCTGTTCCTCGGCTCCGGCTCGGTGATCCACGCCGTGCACAGCAACAACATGAGCGAGATGGGCGGGCTCAAGAAGTACATGCCGACCACGTTCGCCACCTTCATGATCGGGACCATCGCCCTGGCCGGGGTCCCGCCCCTGGCCGGCTTCTGGTCGAAGGACGAAATCCTGCTCGGCGCGGCCAAGAACGACTACCCCTTCATCCTGGTGCTCGGCCTCATCGGCGCCTTCATGACGGCCTGCTACATGGGTCGGGCCGTGTACCTGACCTTCTTCGGCGAGTACCGCGGCCACGGGCATCCTCACGAGTCGCCGCGGTCCATGACCGTCCCCCTCATCCTTCTGGCGATTCCGTCCGTGTTCATCGGTCTGATCAACGCCCCCGGGATCGAGAAGTTCGCCCACTGGGTCCGCTTCCAGGTTCCCGGCGTCGAGTTCGAGCCTCCCGAGCACGCCTTCAACGTGCCCCTGGCCGCCATCTCCACCCTGGTCGCCGTCTCCGGCCTCCTCGTCGCCACGATGATCTGGTACTGGCGCAACGCCCCGGCCCGGGGCGCTACCGAGCGGGTTCCGGCCCTACGGGCGCTCAAGACCCTCCTCGTCGAGAAGTACTACCTCGACCGGATCTTCGTCGACGGCGTCGTCGGTTTCATCAAGGGGCCGTTGGCCAAGGCCGTCTACTGGACGAACCAGAACATCATCGACGGCATCGTCAACGGCGTCGGTGTCGGCGCCAAGCTGGTCGGCCGCTTCACCTACGACGTCATCGACCAGAAGGGCGTCGACGGGATCGTCAACGGAATCGGCGTCTCCGCCTCGGAGGCAGGCGGCGTCCTCCGGCTCGTGCAGTCGGGCCGGGTCCAGCAGTACGCCCTCATGCTCTTCGCCGCCGTCGGCCTGCTCGGGCTGGCGTTGATCCTCTTCAACTAAGGAAGGACCGGAGGCCCCCCGATGGACTGGTTCGACTCCTGGGCGCTCAGCCTGGCGGCATTCATCCCCGTCGTGGGCGCCGCCGTGGTCCTGGCGATCCCGAAGGCGAAGGAACTGCTCATCAAGCAGGTCGCCCTCCTCACCACCGCCGTCACCCTGCTGGTCGGGGTGATCATCCTCTTCCGGTTCGACTACGACGCCGCGGCCAAGCTCCAGTTCTCCGTCAACAAGTCGTGGATCGAGGTCATCTCGTCCCGCTACCACATGGGGCTCGACGGCATCTCGCTCCCGCTCCTGATCCTCACCATGGGGATCACGCTGCTGTGCGTCGTCTACTCCTGGGACCACTTCCCCGAGCCGCACAACCCGAAGGCCTTCCTGGCCCTGATCCTGCTGCTCGAGACCGGGATGATCGGCACGTTCCTGGCCGAGGACCTGATCCTGTTCTTCATCTTCTTCGAGCTGGTGCTGCTCCCGATGTACTTCATGATCGGCGTGTGGGGCGGCGACAACCGCGAGTACGCCTCGATCAAGTTCTTCCTGTTCACGCTTTTCGGCTCGGCCCTCATGCTGCTGAGCTTCCTGGCCATCTTCTTCAAGAGCGATCCCCACACCTTCGACATCGTCACCCTGTCGCAGCAGCACAGCGCCGGGATGGTCCACGGCACGCAGCTCCTGATCTTCGGTGGTCTCTTCCTGGGCTTCGCCATCAAGGTGCCAATGTTCCCGTTCCACACCTGGCTACCCGACGCCCACACCGAGGCGCCGACGGTCGGCTCGGTGATCCTGGCCGCCGTCCTCCTCAAGCTCGGCACCTACGGCTTCATCCGCATCGCCCTGCCGATCCTGCCCGAAGCGGCCCGCAGCTGGGCGCCCTACATCGGGCTGCTGTCGGTCATCGGCATCATCTACGGCGCGCTCGGGTGCCTGGCCCAGACGGACATGAAACGGCTCATCGCCTTCTCGTCGGTGGCCCACATGGGCTTCGTGATGCTGGGCATTTCCACACTCACGAGTTTCGGCATCAACGCCGCCATCTTCGGCATGGTGGCCCACGGTCTCATCACCGGGATGCTGTTCTTCCTCGCCGGGTCGGTCCACGAGCGGTTCCACACCCGGGAGCTCAACCGCCTCGGCGGCCTCCTCCTCCAGGCGCCGAAGATGGGCTGGATCCTCGGCTTTTGCGCCATGGCCTCGCTCGGCCTCCCCGGCCTGGCCGGGTTCTGGGGCGAGTTCCCGGCCGTGCTGTCGTCATACCAGCCGGCCGAGGGCCTCAACGTCGCCCTCTTCCGGGGCTTCATGGTGACGGCCGCCATCGGCACCGTCCTGGCCGCCGGCTACCTGCTGTGGATGCTCCAGCGGGTGGCCATGGGCAAGATCCCGGCCGAGTGGGAGGACGCCCACATCCACGACGTGCATAGGCCGGAATGGCTCGCCTGGACACCGATGCTGCTGCTGATTCTGGGCCTCGGTGTCTTCCCCGGCGCCATCTTCCACGTCACCGACGGTGCCGTGCAGGGCATCAGCAAGGCCTTCGGAGACGGAGGCTGATCGCCGGTGCCCGCTCCGTACTTCGACTACGCCGCCCTCGCCCCGGAGATCATCCTCACCGTCGCCATCGTCGTGGTGCTGGTGGCCGACCTCCTGTTCGAGGAGCGGGAGAAGTACCAGACGTCGACGCTGGCCGGGCTGGGCTGTCTCGCCGCCCTGGTGCCGGTTCTCTACCTGGCCGGCAACGGCGCCGACCGCACGATGTTCGGCGGCGCCTATGTCGTCGACAACTACGCCCTGGTCATGAAGGCGCTGTTCCTGGTGGCCGGCTACATCACCGTCCTGCTGTCCACGAACTACATCGAGGAGGGCGACTACTATCAGGGCGAGTACTACACGCTCCTTCTGACAGCACTCCTGGGCATGACCGTCATGGCCTCGGCCCGGGATCTCGTGACGATCTTCGTCGCCCTGGAGACGCTGTCGATCCCGACCTACCTGCTGGCCGGCTGGCGCAAGCACGACGCCCGGTCCAACGAGTCGTCGCTCAAGTACTACCTGATGGGTGTGCTGTCGTCGGCGGTGATGCTCTACGGGATGTCGATCGTCTATGGCCTGGCCGGTGACACCCGCCTCGTCGAGATCGCCAGGTACGTCGCCACCGGCGCCGGCGGCCACCTCTTCGACGTGGCGATCTTCTTCACCCTGGTGGGCTTCGCCTTCAAAGTGTCGGCCGTCCCCTTCCACTTCTGGGCCCCCGACTCCTACGAGGGGGCGCCGACCCCGGTGACGGCCTTCCTCTCCGTGGCGTCGAAGACCGGCGGGTTCGTCGCCCTGCTGAGCCTCGTCTACGTCGGCTTCTTCGGGCGGAGCGACGCATGGCAGCCCATCCTGTGGGTGCTGGCCGCAGCGTCGATGACGGTCGGGAACCTCATCGCCCTCCGCCAGACGAACCTGGTCCGGATGCTGGCCTACTCGTCGATCGCCCAGGGCGGCTTCATGCTGGTGCCGTTCGCCGTGGCCAACCAGGGCGACGGGTCGGCCCGGCCCGGGGCATTCTCGGCCACGGTCGTCTACCTCCTCATCTACGCCGTGATGAACCTGGGCGCCTTCGCCGTCCTCATCGCTGTGGCCCGCAAGACCCGCTCGGCCGATATCGACTCCTACGCCGGCCTGTTCAACTACGCCCCGGCGCTGGCCGTGACGATGTCGCTCTTCCTCTTCTCGCTGGCCGGCATACCGCCGCTCGGCGGCTGGTACGCCAAGCTCGTCGTCTTCAAGTCGGTACTCGACGCCGGCACCAAGCAGGCGGTGGTCCTCGGCGTCCTGGCCGCCGTCAATTCGGTGATCGCGCTGTTCTATTACGCCCGGGTGGCGGGGATGATGTGGTTCCGGCCTGCCCCGGCCGACGGCGGCAGCACCGCCCGGGTGCCGGTGGCGCTCGGGGCGGCCATCGCCCTGCCTTCGGCGCTCATCGTGGCCATCGGCGTGTACCCCAACCTCTTCGCCCGCCTCGGCGAGCTGGCCACGAAGGGCCTGTAGATCTCGGCCCAGGCCGACCTGGCCGCCCGGCTCGCGGAGCGGATCCGCCGCCGGGGTCCCCTCCCGTTCGACGAGTGGATGGACGCCGCCCTCTACGACCCGGCCGGGGGATTCTTCGCCCGGGCCGGGGGAGCGGGCCGGGTCGACGGCGACTTCCTCACCAGCGTGGAGGTCGGATCCCTGTTCGGCGCGCTGCTGGCCCGGGCGGTGGACGGGTGGTGGGACCAGCTCGCCCGGCCCGACCCCTTCCTGGTCGTCGACGCCGGCGCCGGCCGGGGCCGGCTGGCCCGGGACGTCCTCCGGGCCGGGCCCCGCTGCGCGCCGGCTCTCCGCTACGTCCTGGTCGAGCGCTCTGCCGGCCTGCGGGCGGCCCAGGCGGAGTACCTCCCGCTGGAGCCGGCCGAGCTGGTCCTGGGCCCCGCCGTACCCCCCGAACCCGACGAGGAACCCGTTGCCGTCCCCGGCTCGGGCCCGATGGTGACCGCCCTCGAAGAGCTTCCCGCGGGACCGGCCCTCGGTGTGATCGTCGCCAACGAGCTGGTTGACAACCTCCCGTTCCGCGTCGTCGAACGCATCGCTGGCGACGGGTGGAACGAGATCCGCGTCGCCGAGGCTCCGGCGTCCGCTGCTGCGCCCGACGGCCTCCCGGCCTTCGCCGAGATGGCCCTTCCGGCCGACGACGGCCTGGCCGCCCTCGCCGACCGCCTCGTCGAAGGGCACGACATCCCGGTCGGCGCCCGCCTGCCCGTCCCCACCGCGCTCGTGGAGTGGCTGCGGTCGGCCGCCGCCATGCTCCGCCGGGGCCTGATCCTCGTCATCGACTACGGCGCGCCGGTCGAGGAGCTGGCCGCTCGGGGTCAGGCCGGGTGGCTCCGGACCTACCGGGCCCAGCGGCCGGGCACGTCGCCGCTGGAGGCGCCCGGCTCCCAGGACATCACGGCCGACGTCCCTCTTGAGGGCCTCCGGCGGGCGGCCGCCGGCGCCGGCCTGTCCGTCCTGGCGGAGATGACCCAGGGCGACTGGCTCCGCTCCCTCGGTGTCGACGAGCTCGTCGAGGAGGCCCGGGCGGCCTGGCACGGCCGGGCCGTTACCGACCTGGCCGCGGTCGCCGCCCGCAGCCGGGTCCACGAGGCCGACGCCCTCCTCGACCCCGCCGGCCTCGGCGCCCACCGGGTGACGATCCTCGGAAGGAAGGTCTGAAGCAGTGGCGCAGCACTGGACATGGCGAGCCGGCCCGGTCGAGCCGGGCCCGACGGTGGTCGTCGACATCGACGGCGTCCTCTCCGACGCCGCCACCCGCCAGCACTACCTGGAGGAGCCCTGGCCCGACTGGCGCGGCTTCTTCGACGCCTGTGGTGAGGACCAGGTGATCGAGGAGGTCAAGACCCTGCTCGACCTCCTCGACCCCGAGTTGCGGATCGTGCTGCTGACCGGCCGCCCGGCCCGGGTCCATCAACTGACCGAGGCCTGGCTGGCCCGCTACGCCATCCGCTGGGACGCCCTCCTCATGCGGGAGGGCGGCGACTACTCCATGGCCCGGGAGTTCAAGGAGGAGGCCGTGGCCGACCTCCGCTCCAAGGGCTTTGACCTCCGCCTCGCTTTCGAGGACGACCGCCGCAACGCCGAGATGTTCCGCGCCGTCGGCGTCCCCTGCATCTACATCCATTCGGGGTACTACGACTGACGGGCTATGGCCTCGCCTCGAGGATCAGGTTGACCGGTGTCTCGGCCGCCCGGCGGAACCGGGTGAAGCCGGCCTCCTCGAACACCGATCGCAGCCGGGCCTCCCCGGCCTGGGCGCCGAGCCCGAGCCCGACCTCCTGCGACAGCGAGTTCGGGAGACACACCGCCGCCGAGGCGTTGTAGAACAGCGTCGCCATCGGGTTGTCGGCCAGGTTGGCGGCGTGCCCGTCCAGAGCGAAGGGCTCGACGAGCAGCACCGTTCCGTCGGGATCGAGATGCTCCCGGGCGTGCCGGGCGATGCCCACCGGGTCGCCCATGTCGTGGAGACAGTCGAAGAAGCAGATGAGGTCGAAGGTGCCGTCGTAGCCCCGGGCGTCGGCTGACTCGAACGTGGTCCGGTCGGCCACCCCGGCCTCCTCCGACCGGGCACGGGCGGTCTCCACCGACGGGTTGTGGAAGTCGAAGCCCCAGATTCGGGAGGCGGGGTACGCGCCGGCCATCACGATGGCCGAGGCGCCGTGCCCGCAGCCGATGTCAGCCACCCGGGCGCCGGCCCGCAACTTCTCCTCCACACCGTCGAGGGCCGGGATCCACTCCGCCGGCAGGTGGGCCCGGTAGCCCGTCCGGAAGAACCACTCCGTCCCCTTGAACAGGCAGGGATGGTGCTCGCCCCAGGAAAGGCCCCCGCTGCCCCGGAAGGCCTCGGCGATCTTGGGCAGGTCGTTGAACACCGAGGCGAACACGTTCAGGCCCCGGGCGAGGAAGACCGGTGACGACTCGTCGGCGAGGGCCATGACCGCTTCGGGCCGCAACTCGTAGCGGCCCTGCTCGCCGTCGCAGGTCATGATCCCCCCGGCGGCCTGCCCGTCGAGCCACTCTTTCGTCAGCCGGAGATTGCAGCCCGCCTTCCCGGCCACCTCCTCGGCAGTCATGGGCCCGGTCCCGGCCATGACGCGGTACAGCCCGAGCTCGTCACCGAGGAGGATGCCGAAACACAGCATCCCCCCGGACATGGTTCCGATCATCTGCCCCATGAATTGTTCGATGGCGGCCTGGTCGACGGCTGCATCCACTGAGGTCTCCTCTCTCGAGCCTTCCTCCGGACGGTCTCGGGAAGCGCTGGGAACGTTACCGACGGTGGACTCCCAGCGCGTTCCCGGCCGACTCCCCGTCAACTCACAGCCGCCGCTCCGAATGTGTTGGAGAGACACCGTCGACCGGATCGGGAACGAGCGGTCGGGCGGTACCGTTGAATCAGGTAGGTGATGCCGAACATGAGCAAGAACACGATTAAGACTTATGTCCTCCTCGCCGCTCTCGGCGGGTTCTTCATCCTCATCGGGGGCGCCTTCGCGCAGGGCCCGGGCCTGATGATCGGCCTGATCCTCGGCCTGGTCATGGTCGGGGGCTCGTACTGGTTCTCGGACAAGGTCGCGGTCAAGGCCGCCCGGGCCGTCCCGGTGACGGAGGCTGAGGCGCCGGCGCTGTACCGGATCGTCCGGGACCTCACGACCCGGGCCAACATGCCGATGCCGAAGCTCTACGTCACGCCCTCCCTCCAGCCCAACGCCTTCGCCACCGGCCGGAGCCCGGATCACGCCGCGGTCGCCTGCACCCAGGGCATCCTCCAGATGCTGTCGGAGGAGGAGCTGAGCGGCGTGCTGGCCCACGAGCTGTCCCACGTCGGCAACCGCGACATCCTCATCGGTTCCGTGGCCGCGGTCATCGCCATGTCGATCACCTTCCTGGCCCGGATGGCGATGTTCGGGGCGATGTTCGGCGGCGGCGGCGGCCGTGACCGGCGGAACCCGATGGGCGAGCTGGCCCTGGCCATCCTCGCCCCGGTGGCGGCCATGTTCCTGCAGATGGCCCTCTCCCGGTCCCGGGAATTCGAGGCCGACCGCAGCGGCGCCCGCCTGCTCGGGACGGGCGAGCCCCTGGCCCGGGCCCTCGAGAAGATCGAGGTCGGGGCCAGGCAGATCCCGATGGACGTCAACCCCGCGCAGGCCCAGGCCTACATCGTGAATCCGCTCACCGGCCGCCAGATGAGCGCCGCCAAGCTGTTCATGACGCATCCGCCCACGGCGGAGAGGGTCGAACGCCTGCGGAAGATGCACCCGGGCGCGGCCGGCTTCTGAGCGGCTAGTCCCGGAAGTTCGTGAACTGGAGGGGCACGTCGAAATCGTGCCCCTTCAGCGCGGTGATGGTCGCCTGAAGGTCGTCGCGCTTCTTGCCGGTCACCCGGAGCTGATCCCCCTGGACCTGGCTCTGGACGCCCTTCGGCCCCTCGGCCTTGATGAACTTGTTGATCTCCCGGGCCTTCTCATCCGAGATCCCCACGTTGAGGGTGACGACCTGGCGGGCGGCGCCCTTCGAGGCCTCCTGGACCTTGCCGTAGGACAGGGCCTTGAGGGGCACGGCGCGGCGGACGAACTTCTCCTCCAGCACCTGGACCAGTGCCTTGAGCTTCTGCTCCGTGTTGGAGTGGAGCGTGATCTCGGTGTCGGCGAGGTCGATCGAGCTGTCGGTGCCCTTGAAGTCGAACCGGTTGGCGATCTCCCGGCTCGCCTGGTCGATGGCGTTGCGCACCTCCTGCATGTCGACCTGCGAGACCACATCGAAGCTGGGCATGACCGGCGCCTCCAGGGGAGGGGATCGGGATGGGACCGCTATGCTAGGCGCCCTCGGGTCGGTGTCCGAGAGGCCAAAGGAGACGGTCTGTAAAACCGTTGCGGAAGCTACGATGGTTCAAACCCATCCCGGCCCACTGTAAGTAAAGGCCCTGGTCAGGAGACATTCTCTCCGACCCGGGCCTTTCTTCTTTTCCGGGCCACCGAGGTGCTTGTCAACGGATTGTCAACCTACATCGGTGTGATTCTTTGGGAAGCGATGACGCGTATGCGGGGGCTCCGCCCAGCCGTCCGGAGCCGGCTGCGTGAGGACCAACGGGCTGGCGTGGAAGGTGCCGGGCGGCACTGGGTACCTGAACGTGCCGGACCTGGCTGTTGTCGCCCCTAGCTTTACGCGGGTCGGGGACCTCCACCTGGACCCGCCTCCGCTGCTCGTCGTGGAGATCGGTTCGCCGTCGACCCGGGGGGTGGACCGGGGCCGCAAGCTGGATGACTACCGCCTCGGTGGCGCCGGGCTCTACGTGCTGGTCGACCTCCCGGCCGGGGCGCCTGGCGCCGAGGCCATCTTCGAGGCCCACGACGTCGCTGCGGAGCGGGTCGCCACGACGACCGGCGCCATCGCCCTGGTGGTCGGCGGCCGACCGTTGCAGTTCGACCTCCGCTGAGCAGCCGGCGGGCCGTTCCCCGAAGGCACATCTCTTCGCCATCGGCCTCCTCGGCGCCCACGTGGCCAGCGGCGCCGTCATCGCCCTCGCCCCCGGGAACGTCAACAGCCATCGGTTCCGCTTCGTCGCCACCATGCCGGGGGAGCGGCGGGCGGATGCAGAGCGAGGGCCTGACCGAGGTTTGACGCCGGCGTGGCGGAGAATGCGACGCGTGAGTAGCGACGATGACATCGCCCCAGAGAAACCCGATGCCACCCGATTAACCATTGGAAGCCCGCCGATGCCGGAAGCGCCGACGGGGCACGGCTACCTCGATCAGCTCCACGCCCGGCTCGCATGCGTGGAACGGCTCCTCGATCCCGAAATGAAACTCCTGCGTACTGCGGAGGATGAGCTCCTGCTCCCGGCGTGGAAACGGGTCACCCAGGGCGAGCCGCGCTGGCCGGTGAGCCTCGGCATCATCGCTGCCATTGCCATGCAACTCGCCCTGCCGGGGCGGCTTGCCCCCCATCCCCGATGGCTGCTGCCGTCGCTCGAAGCCCTGCTCCTCGTCGGTCTTGTCGTCACGAACCCCCACCGCCTCAACCGCGAGTCGCCCCCGGTGCGCGCCGGCAGCCTCGTGCTCATCGCCGTCATCAGCCTCGCCAACGCCTGGTCGGCCATCCGCCTGGTACACGGGCTCGTGCTAGGGACCAACGGACAGGATGCCGGGCCGTTGCTCATGACCGGAGCCGCCATCTGGCTCACCAACGTGATCGTGTTCACGCTCTGGTACTGGGACCTCGACCGAGGCGGACCGGTCGCCCGGGCCCACGCGAGGCGCCGGCACCCGGACTTCCTCTTCGCTCAGATGGACTGTCCCGATCTCGCCCCGGAAGACTGGGAGCCAGCCTTCGTCGACTACCTGTACTTGTCGTTCACCAACGCCACCGCCTTCAGCCCGACGGACGTGCTTCCCTTGTCGCGCTGGGCGAAGCTCACAATGATGCTCCAGTCCGCCGTCTCCCTGGTCACGGTGGCCCTCGTGATAGCCCGCGCCGTCAACATCCTCAAGTAGCGCTGACTCCGCATCACGTCCGCCGGGGACGCAGCAGGAGACGGATACTCGAGGCATGAGACAGCGCCTCAGCGCCGCCGAGGGTCGCGGCATGACCCTCGTCCTGGCCGACGAGCAGCCTGATCGGAGAGGCCCTCCGAGAGCCGACTCGGACCGTCCTCAGGGGCGAAGGCGTGGGCGTCGCCTCGTTGACGGCCAACGTCCCGGACACTGGCGTTGAGTTCGCTGGACGATGCCACGGTCGCACTGGTCGTTGCTATCCGCGCCGGCGACATCCGGGCCGTCGGCCACCTCCTTGCCGAACATCCCGGGTTGTCGTCCGGCCCGCTTGGCGGTCCCTTCCGCACCCGTACGGCGCTCCACGTGGTCACCGACTGGCCCGGCTACTTCCCGAACGGGCCGCAGATCGTTGGCATCCTCATCGAGGCCGGCGCCGACCCCAACGGCCGCAGCCCGGGTGACGAGACCCCGCTGCACTGGGCGGCGAGCAGCGACGACGTCGACGTCGCCGCCGCCCTGATCGACGGCGGCGCCGATATCGAGGCACGCGACGGGTCCATCGGCACGCCGCTCGGCAACGCCGTCGGCTACGCCTGCTGGCACGTCGCCCGGCACCTGGTCGACCGGGGCGCCAGACTCGACCAGCCGTGGCACGCCGCCGCCCTGGGCCTCCTTGGCCGTCTCGAGGACCTCCTCGGCGATCAACCCGCTCCGGCAGTCGTATCGCAGGCGTTCTGGCACGCCTGCTCCGGCGGGCAACGGCGCGCCGCCGAGTACCTGCTGTCCCAGGGCGCCGATCTGAACTGGATCCCCGACTACGCCGACGGGACGGCCCTTGACGCAGCAAATGGCCGAGGGACCCGCCGGGAGAACGTCATCGGATGGCTCCCGGGACCTGGGGGCCCGCTCAGCCGAGCCCGAATGACGGCCTCGCTTCGGCCTCGGGCCCGGAGCCATATGCTCCGGCCCGGGCCTTTCTCCTTGGGTCAGCCGGCGGGGGGGGACCAGACCATCGTCGAAGTCCGCCAGGCGCTCCAGGGTCGTCGGGGAATGCCGGGTGGCGCCGGGGACGACTCGGTAGGGCGTTCGGTCGGGGAAGCGGCGGGCGACGTCCAGGTTCTGGCGGGCGCCCCGGTCGAGGGCCCACACGACGGGCCCGTCGAATCGTGAGTTCCGGGCCAGCGAGAACGGCTGGAGCAGCCACGGCCCGTCGAGCGGCGGAAGGAAGACGATGGCCCGGTCGAGGGCGGCGGCCCGGAGCGGGGCAACGTCGAGTCGGTCGCGTTCGGCGGCGAAACGGTGGTGGTCGGCTAGAGCCTGGACGACCACGAACAGGCTCACCGCCGCCATGCCCGCGGCCACGAAGCGACCCACCAGGCGGTCCCAGCGCCAGAGGCGAGCCAACCCGGCCGCGCCGAAGATGCTTCCCGGAACGAGGACGGGCATCCAGTAGAACGGCCCGAACCGCCACGGTCCGCCCCACTCCGTGGAGCTGAAGCTGCCCCAGAACAGTGTGTAGCCGAGAGGGACGGTCAGGGCCACGAGGGCCAGGCAGCGCCCGGCCCGGCCCCGGAGGTGGCGGTGACCAGCGACCGCCAGCCCGACCAGGAGCAGTCCGCCAAACCCCCAGAACCCGGTCAGGACCGTGAGCCGCCCGAACGCCAGCAGCGCCCGGGCGGGCGTGTAGTCGAGGTATGGCATGCCGGCGTACATCCGGTGGGGGCCGAAGCCGAGCGTGTCGCTCGGGCCCACGAAGGTGAAGGGGGGACGCAGCAGGCTTCCGGTGGCGGCCTGGAAGTAGGCGGCCATCGCCGCCAGAGGGAGGGAGGCACCGACTGTCAGCCAGACCGCCTGGCCCAACAGACGGCGTGCCCGGTGCCGGCCCGACCAGGCCCACCAGCCCAGCAGCGGCCCGGCGAACAGCACGGCGTCGAACGGCCGGGCGAAGACGGCGAGTCCGAGGAGCACACCGGCCAGGGCGAGGCGGCTCGGTGAGCGGCGCCGCAGGCCGGCGAGGAGGGCGGCGGCGAAGCCCATCAGGAGGCCGGCGTTGAACAGGTAGCTCAGATAGGTGGCGCTCTGGATGGCAAAGAGGGGGGAGCCGGCCAGGAGAGCGGCGGCCAGGGCGGCTTCTCGCCGCCGGCCGAGTACCTCGCGGGCCAGGAGGTAACAGGCGACGACGGCGCCGGCGGCGGCCAGGGCCAACGCCGCCCGGTCGGAACCGAAGGTCCGGTGGCAGGCGGCGATGAAGGCCGGAAAGACCGGCGTGTACTTGGTGACGTAGTGGTGGCCGGCCGTGGTCGACAGCCAGGGCAGGAAGGCCCTGGCGGGCTCCGCCGCCGGCGGGAAGAGGTGCCCGGCCCGGAGGGATTCCGCCTGTAGGAGGTACACCGCCTCGTCGCCATTGTCGGTCAGCCGGGGGACGAACAGCGCCGATGCGGCCGCGGCCCAGACGGCGGCGGCCACGGCCAACGCCGCCACCACCGCCGCCGGCGGCACCCGCCCCCGGGTACCCCGGATCGGGGGATGGGCCGGGGGCGGGCGCGGCGCGGCGGAAACGATGGGTGGCGGCGAGGTACCGGTGACGGTCATGGTGCCGGAAGCTGTCGGCGTCGACGGGTCGTGTCGCTCGGCCGACCGGAACTACTTGGGCTGCTTGTCTTTCGTGGCCTTGGTGCCCTTCGTCCCCTTGGTCGTCCCGCTCGTGTCCTTCGACTGCTTGTTGCCCTTGTGCTTCTGCCTCTTGTCCTTCGTGGTGCCGTCGGTCTGCGACCCATCCCCGGCGCTGGTGCCGGAACCGCCGTCCGAGTAGCTACCCGAGGACCCGCTCGACGTGCCGTCCGAGTATCCGGACCCGCCGCTCGAAGAGCCCGAACCGTCGGAGAAGCCGGAGCCCGAATTGTTCGACCCGGGATCACCGGAGGTCGTAGCTCGACTCGAACCGCCATACCCCCCGTAGCCGGGTAACCGCCCGTAACTCCCGTTCGGCGCGCTGTAGGTCGCGGCCAGCGCCCCGGTGGCAAGCATCCCGGCCCCCGCGGCGGCGATGGCGACGACTCGGAGCCGCCGGCTCGGTGTCTGACGGATCATGGTGCGTCCTCCCTGGGTTTGAAGTCGGACCAAGAGGGCGCGGGACATCCACTCCCTCCCTAACCTCTCCTACCCCGCGAGTAGCATCCTTAACTCTACTTACAGAGAAATTTTGAGCAACCCGGGCGGCCGGTGGGCATTCAGCCGGACTCGCCTAGGGGACTACAATGTCCCGGGCACGCCCCCTTAGCTCAGACGGCAGAGCACTTCCATGGTAAGGAAGGGGTCTACGGTTCGATTCCGTAAGGGGGCTCTCTGGCGGTGTAGCTCAGTTGGCAGAGCACGCGGCTCATAATCGCGGCGTCGGCGGTTCGAGTCCGCCCACCGCTACCAGTCAGACAGGAGTGGAGCGTCCATGGCGAGCGATAAGCGGGTGAAGATCACCTTGGCCTGCGAGGTGTGCAAGCGCCGGAACTACATCACGGTCAAGAACAAGCAGAACGACCGCGAGCGCATGGCCATCAAGAAGTACTGCCGCTGGGACAAGTCGCACACCCTGCACCGCGAGACGCGCTGACCCTGCCGCCACGCTCGGTCGCCCCCGGCCGCGTAACGTTGACGTCCGTCGCGCAGTCCAACCGGTATCGATACGACGGGAGTGACCCGTTGAGCCAGGAGGAGTTGGTCGCCGCCGCCCGCGACGGTGACCAGCAAGCGTTCGAGGAGCTGGTCCGCCAGACCTACGTCGCCACGTACACGCTGGCCTACCGGCTCACCGGCAACGAGGAGGACGCGCGCGACGTGGTGCAGGAGACGTACCTCCGCGCCTGGAAGGCCATACGCCGCTTCCGCGGCGACGCGCAGTTCTCCACGTGGCTGTACCGGATCACGGCCAACACCTCGTCCTCGATGACCCAGCGGCGCAGCCGCAACCGGGCCGACTCGCTCGACGATCAGGGCTCGGAAGTCATAGACGAGCGTCCCTTCGCGAACCCCGAGGCCAGCTCCGAGGCGTCGGCGCTCCACCAGCGGCTCTCCGAGGCCGTGGCGGAGCTCCCCCCCAAGCTGCGGGCCATCGTGATCTTGAAGGACGTCTACGACCTCCCCCACGAGGCCATCGCCGAGGAGCTCGGAATCTCGGTCGCGGCGGCGAAGGTTCGCCTGCATCGGGCCCGCAAGCGCCTGCGGGACGTGCTCTTCGAAGAGCGGGGAGGTGTGGCCCGTGCGGTGTGAGGACGTCGCGCTGATCCTGCCGCGAGCGGTCGATGTCGGTGAGCCGGTCGACGAGAGCGTGCAGCACCACGTCAACTCGTGTCTGACCTGCCAGGCGGAGCTGGCGAAGTATCACAAGCTCCTCAAGGCGTTGCGGACGATGCGCCACCAGCTCCTGATCCCCGCCCCCGGCACCCTGGCCATGACGCTCGCCGCCCTCCAGGAGTCCCAGGAGCGACGGGCCATCCGCTCGCTCGTGACGGGCCGCCGGGGTGCCTACCTCGGCGCCATCGGGGGCGCCGCCGTGGCCGCCGGCGCCGCTGCCGCCGCCGTGGCCCTGGCCCGCCGCCGAGCCCCCCGCCTGGCTGGCTAGCCCCCGTTTTGACCGCCCTTCGGGGCCGGTCGGTGGTCACCGCCAGTGTGCGCGCTGCTATCCTCCTCTGGCGCCCCCAGGCGCGTCTAAGGGCAGTAGCTCAATTGGCAGAGCATCGGTCTCCAAAACCGACGGTTGGGGGTTCGATTCCCTCCTGCCCTGCTCTACCGGCTCCGATTGAACCGAGGCGGCTTTGAACCGACAGACCAAGCGCCAGATGAAGAAGGGCGGTGAGACGCAGGCACCCGCCGAGCGCCGGCGGCCCGCGCCGCCTCCGCCTCATCGTGAGCGCACCACCGCCAAGGTGTTCGTGCGGGAGGTCCGCGGCGAGCTGAAGAAGGTGGCCTGGCCGACGAAGGCTGAAGTCGTCACGTCCACCATCGTGGTGCTGATGGCCGTGATCTTCATGACCCTGCTCATCTTCGGCTTGGACTACGTCTTCGCCAAGGGTGTCCTCAACCTCTTCAGCTGAGCCGATGACCGCTGACGCTTCCGATCCGTCCGAAGAACCCCGCGAGCTGAGCGAGGAAGACGCCTTTTTCGCCGAGGCAACCGATGAGCCCGGCATCGCCGCGGCCGAGGAGATCACCACGGAAGAGATCGCAACCGAGGAGATCGCAACCGAGGAGATCGCCACGGACGAGGGTGCCCCTGCGGAGGCCGCCGCCGAGGCTGACGCTGCGCCGGAGGTCGACGCCCTGGTGGAGGAGACCGGTGACCTGCCGGCCGACGCCGACCTGCTCGAGACCTTCGACGAGTACGACGAGGACGCGGAGGAGGAGCCGGGCCCCCGGGAGCCGAGTCCGTTCGATCGGCCGGGGGAGTGGTTCGTCGTCCACACGTACGCCGGCTACGAGAACAAGGTGAAGTCCAACCTGGCCAGCCGCGTCCGGTCCATGAACATGGAGGAGCGGATCTTCGAGGTCGTCATCCCCATGGAGGACGTCATCGAGTTCAAAGCCGGCCGGAAGACGGTCGTCCCGAAGAAGGTCTTCCCGGGCTACCTCCTCGTTCGGCTCAACCTCGACGACGACTCGTGGCGGGTGGTGCGCGACACCCCCGGCGTCACCGGGTTCGTCGGCGGCGGCGCGAAACCCACCCCGCTCTCCCGCAAGGAGGTCGAGGCCATCCTGGGCGTGGAGAAGGAGGCCGGTGCCGCCGGCGAGGGAAAGAAGGCGCGGCCCCGGCTCGAGTTCGACGTCGGCGAGCAGGTGCGGGTCGTCACCGGCCCCTTCGCCGACTTCAATGGCGCCATCAGCGAGATCAACGTCGACCAGTCGAAACTCAAGGTGCTCGTCAACATCTTCGGGCGGGAGACGCCCGTCGAGCTCGAGTTCGGCCAGGTCGCCAAGCTCTAGAAGGAAAAGGAAGCAGGAGTCAGCATGGCCAAGAAGAAGCTCGCGGCGGTCGTCCGCATCCAGATCACCGCCGGTCAGGCCACCCCCGCGCCGCCGGTTGGTACGGCCCTCGGCCCCCACGGCATCAACATCATGGACTTCTGCAAGATGTACAACGCGGCCACCGAGTCGCAGCGGGGGACCGTGGTGCCGGCCGAGATCTCGATCTACGAGGACCGGTCGTTCACCTTCATCACGAAGACGCCGCCCACGCCGGTGCTGCTCCGCCAGGCGGCCGGTATCGAAAAGGGGGCCGCCAACCCGCGGACCACCAAGGTCGGGACGATCACCAAGGACCAGCTCCGCAAGGTGGCGGAGACGAAGATGCCCGACCTCAACGCGATCGACCTCGAAGGCGCCATGGCCCAGGTGGCCGGGACCGCACGGTCGATGGGCATTGAGGTCCGGGGCTAGCAGGGAGAGCGCACGATGCCCCACCGCGGCAAGAAGTACATCGACGCCACTCGGCGCTTCGACCGGGCCCGGGTCCACACTCCGGTCGAGGCCATCGACCTCGTCAAGTCAATGTCGAAGCGCAACTTCGACGAGACGGTCGAGGCCGCCTTCCGGCTCGGCGTCGACCCCCGGAAAGCCGACCAGATGATCCGGGGCGCCGTCTCACTGCCCAACGGCACCGGCAAGTCCGTCCGGGTGGCGGTCTTCGCCCAGGGTCCCGGGGCCCAGGAGGCGAAGGACGCCGGCGCCGACGTCGTCGGCTCGGACGACCTGGTGGAGCGGATCCAGGGCGGGTTCCTCGACTTCGACATCGCCATAGCCACGCCCGATCTCATGGGCAAGGTGGGCAAGCTCGGGCGCCTGCTCGGCCCCCGCGGCCTGATGCCCAACCCGAAGACCGGGACGGTGACCCAGGACGTCGGCAAGGCCGTCAGCGACTTCAAGGGCGGACGGATCGAGTACCGCACCGACCGCTACGGCAACGTCCACATGCCCATCGGGAAGGCCAGCTTCACCCCCCAGGCCCTGGTCGAGAACTACCAGGCCGGCCTCGACGAGCTGCTCCGGGTGAAGCCGGCGGCGGCCAAGGGCAAGTACCTGAAGGGCGTGACCATCACATCGACCATGGGCCCCGGCATCCGGGTCGACCCCACCAAGACCCGCGACCTCATCGAGGAGGCCCGGGCCACCGCCTGACCGCTAGGCTTTCCACCAGCATCGACGCGCCGCAGACCTCTGGTCTCCCTCGGGGGAGGTAATGGGCTCAGAGCCCGCCAGAAGAGGCGACCTCCGGGAAGGCGGGCTTTGCCCGTTCTTGCGGCGCACCGAGACCAACGTCTACGAGGAGCGCCATGCCCCGACCGGAGAAGGTCGCCACCGTCGAGGAGATCCGAGAGAAGCTCGAGGGATCGCGAGCCGCGGTCCTGACCGAGTACCGGGGTCTCAAGGTGAGCGAGCTCGCCGCCCTGCGGGCGTCGCTCCGGTCGGCGGACGCTGAATACAAGGTCTACAAGAACACGTTGGCCCGCCGGGCGGCGGAGGAGGCCGGGCTGTCTGACCTGGTATCCATGCTCCAGGGCCCGACGGCCATCACGTTCGTCAAGGGCGACGCCGTCACGGTGGCCAAGGCCCTGCGCGATTACTCCAAGGGCAACGCCAACCTGGTCGTCAAGGGCGGGATCCTCGGCACGAGGGTCATCCAGCCCGACGACATCATCGCTCTGGCCGACATCCAGCCTCGCGAGGTGCTCCTGGCCCGGATCGCCGGTGGCTTCCAGGCGCCGCTGGTCAAGGCCGCCGGCCTCTTCCAGGCCTTCACCCGGAACATGGCGTACGGGCTCAAGGCCCTGATCGACCAGCGGGTCGCCGGCGGCGAAGCCCTCCCGGCCGACGAGCCTGAGCCCCCCGCCGCCGAGGCTGAAGCTCCGCCCGCCGCCGAGGCTGAAGCTCCGCCCGCCGCCGAGGCTGAAGCTCCGCCCGCCGAGGCCCCAATTGCCGAGGCTGAAGCTCCGCCCGCCGAGGCCCCAATTGCCGAGGCCGAAGCTCCGCTCGCGGCAGCCGCCGAAGCCGAGGCTCCGCTCGCGGCAGCCGCCGAAGCCGTGGCTCCGGCCGACGAGATGACGGAGGCCGCTCCGCCGGCCGAGGCCGCCGGCCCCGAGGAGCCGGCCGCCGAGGCCGCCGAAGCCGAAACCGAGACCTCCGAGGGCGAATTGCCCACGGAGTAACGCTTCACTCCCCGATATCACGACAGGACGACCCGCACAGGAGGCCCCAGCGCCATGGCAACCCCGAGTACCGCCGAGCTCCTCGACGTCTTCAAGAACATGACGGTCCTCGAGCTCAACGACTTTTTGAAGGCCTTCGAGGAGGAGTTCGGCGTGACCGCCGCCGCCCCGGCCCCGATCTACGGCGGCCCCGGGCCCGGCGGCGGCGGCGCGGCGGCTGAGGCCGTCGAGGAGAAGGACGAGTTCGACGTCATCCTCTCCGCCGCCGGCGACAAGAAGATCCAGGTCATCAAGGAGGTGCGGACGCTGACCAGCCTCGGCCTGAAGGAGGCCAAGGACCTGGTCGACGGCGCCCCGAAGCCTGTCCTGGAGAAGGTCTCCAAGGAGGACGCCGAGAAGGCCAAGGCCCAGCTGGAGGCGGCCGGCGCCACCGTCGAGCTCAAGTAGCACCGGGATGGGGTGGTGGGCCGCCCCGGCTGGGGCGTCCTACCACCCTTGACCTGCGACAACGTAAGTCGTATCCTGCGAAGATCATGAGCTCGCAAGAGCCGTGACTATGCAGTTGCCGAGCCAGCGTAGCGACCGCTATGCTGGCCGTTTGGCGTCTCTGGGTTCCTTTACCTCTTCCCCGCGGCTGGGGCGCCTTCGCGCACTTGTTAAGGAGTGAGGCTTTGGCCCGTCTCGCGGCTCGGCAGCGTTTCTCGTTCGCAAAGCTCCGTGAAGTCATGCCGCTGCCGGATCTGGTGGCCGTGCAGCGTGATTCGTTCAAGTGGTTCCTCGAGGAGGGTATCGCCGAAACCCTCACCGACATCTCCCCCATCGAGGACTTCACCGGCTCCTTGAAGCTGGAGCTGGCCGACCCCGAATTCGAGCCCCCGAAGTACTCCGAGGAGGAGTGCAAAGAGAAGGACATGACCTTCTCGCGCCCCCTCTTCGTCACCGCGCGCTTCATGAACGCCCAGACGGGCGAAATCAAGGAGCAGACGGTCTTCATGGGGGACTTCCCGATGATGACGGAGAAGGGCACCTTCATCATCAACGGCACCGAGCGGATCGTCGTGTCCCAGCTCGTCCGCTCGCCCGGCGTCTACTTCGGGATCACACCCGACAAGACCTCGCCCGACCTCGACATCATCGACGCCAAGGTCATCCCCGGTCGGGGCGCCTGGCTGGAGTTCGAGGTCGACAAGAAGAACACGGCCTACGTCCGGATCGACCGGAAGCGCAAGCAGCCGGTCACGATCCTGCTCAAGGCGCTCGGCATGGGTGATGATCCCGAGGCCCTCCGCACCCTGTTGCTCGACTCCAAGGGCCAGCCCTTCGAGTCGATCGCCAACACACTGGGTCGGGACCACACCGAGACGGTCGACGACGCCTTCCTCGACATCTACCGCAAACTCCGCCCGGGCGAACCGCCCACGGTGGAGTCGGCCCGCGGCCTGCTCGAGAACCTGTTCTTCAATCCCAAGCGCTACGACCTGGCCAAGGTCGGCCGGCACAAGGTCAACAAGAAGCTCAAGGAGGAGTTCGACGCCCTCGAGCCCGTGCTCGAGCGAATCGGCCTCGAACGCCCGACCGACGCCGACCTCACCCTGACGCGGGCCGACATCCTGGCCACGGTCTCCTACCTCGTGAAGCTCCACGCCCGCGAGCCGGACCACTGGGACGACGACATCGACCACTTCGGCAACCGCCGGATCCGGTCGGTGGGCGAGCTCATCCAGAACCAGGTCCGGATCGGCCTCTCCCGGATGGAGCGGGTCGTCCGGGAGCGCATGACCACGCAGGACGTCGAGGCCATCACGCCCCAGACGCTGATCAACATCAGGCCCGTCGTGGCCGCGATCAAAGAGTTCTTCGGGTCCTCCCAGCTGTCGCAGTTCATGGACCAGACGAATCCTCTGGCCGGCCTCACCCACAAACGACGGCTGTCCGCCCTAGGCCCTGGCGGTCTCTCCCGGGAACGCGCCGGGTTCGAGGTCCGTGACGTCCACCCGTCCCACTACGGCCGGATGTGCCCCATCGAGACGCCGGAAGGCCCGAACATCGGCCTCATCGGCTCGCTGGCCAGCTACGCCCGGGTCAACCGGTTCGGCTTCACCGAGACGCCCTACCGCAAGGTCGTGGCCGGGCAGGTCAGCGACGAGACGGAGTACCTCGCCGCCGACGACGAGGACCGCTACGTCATCGCCCAGGCCAACGCCTCGGTCGACGAGCACGGCCGGTTCCTCGACGAGCGCGTCCTGGTCCGGTCCCGTAAGGGCGAGGTGGAGTTCGTCAGCCCCGACCGGGTCGACTATATGGACGTGTCGCCGAAGCAGATCGTGTCGGTGGCCACCGCCCTCATCCCGTTCCTGGAGCACGACGACGCCAACCGGGCCCTGATGGGCGCGAACATGCAGCGGCAGGCTGTGCCGCTCGTGCGTCCCGAGGCCCCCTACATCGGGACGGGCGTCGAGGCCCGGGCAGCCCGCGACGCCGGCGACCTGATCATGGCCGAGGCCGACGGCCGGGTGGCCGAGGTCACCGGCGACACGATCACCGTCGAATACGACGACGGCATCGGCCGCAAGACGTACCGGCTGGCCAAGTTCCGCCGCTCGAACCAGACGACGTGCATCAACCAGCGTCCCCTCGTCGACGAGGGTCAGGAGCTGAAGAAGGGCGACGTCCTGGCCGACGGCCCCTCGACCGACCATGGCGAGCTGGCGCTGGGCAAGAACCTCCTCGTGGCCTTCATGTCCTGGGAGGGGTCCAACTTCGAGGACGCCATCATCCTCTCCGAGCGTCTCGTGCGTGACGACGTGCTGACCTCGATCCACATCGAGGAACACGAGATCGACGCCCGCGACACGAAGCTCGGCGCGGAGGAGATCACGCGGGACATCCCCAACCTGTCCGAGGAGATCCTGAAGGACCTCGACGAGCGGGGGATCATCCGGATCGGGGCCGAGGTCGGCGCCGGCGACGTGCTGGTCGGCAAGGTCACCCCCAAGGGCGAGACCGAGCTCACCCCCGAGGAGCGGCTCCTGCGGGCCATCTTCGGTGAGAAGGCCCGGGAAGTCCGGGACACCTCGCTCAAGGTGCCCCACGGCGAGACGGGCAAGGTCATCGACGTCCGGGTCTTCTCCCGCGACGACGGCCACGAGCTCCCCCCGGGCGTGAACCAGCTCGTCCGGGTGTACGTGGCCCAGAAGCGGAAGATCTCCGAGGGCGACAAGCTGGCCGGCCGCCACGGCAACAAGGGCGTCATCTCCAAGGTGCTGCCGGACGAGGACATGCCGTGCCTGGCGGACGGCACCCCGGTCGACATCATCCTGAACCCCCTGGGCGTGCCCAGCCGGATGAACGTCGGCCAGGTGCTGGAGTGCCACCTGGGTTACGCCGCCCGCCACGGCTGGGATGGCGCCAACAACGGCACCCCCACCTCCACGACGG
>JAUZEY010000452.1 GCA_030838785.1 Actinomycetota bacterium
GCTGGTCGTCGCCGTCGTCGTCGGTGTGGTGCTGGCCGTCGCCGTCCTCGCCGCCGCCGCCGCCCGGCTCGGCCACATGTCACTCGAAGCCGCCGAGCACCGCGGCCGGCTCGCCGCCCAGCTCCGCTTCGCCCTCAGCCTGCAGGACCTGCGGGCGGTGATCCTCCTCCGCCGCCGCCTGGCCGCCGAGGAACCCCGGGCCCGGCCCTGGATCCGGCTGGGGGACGGTGGACGCCGCCGGGCCGCCGGGCCGGCCACCTCCGGCCTGGCCGCCGGATCGCCCGACGGGAAGCGCCGGGCCGGCTCCACCTCCGGCCCGGCCGCCGGATCGCCGGACGGGAAGCGCCGGGCCGGCTCCACCTCCGGCCCCGCGGGCGGATCGGGCGACGGGAAGCGCCGGGCTGGCTCCACCTCCGGCCCGGCGGGCGGATCGGGCGACGGGAAGCGCCGCGGGCTCCTCGGTGGCGGGCGGGGGGACGGCGTGTCGGCGGCGGTGCGCCGCCGGGGGCTGCACAGCGTGCTCCGATGGCCCGCGACCCGCCTCCTGCGGGTCGGTGCTCTCGGCGTGGTGGCCGGCTTCGCCGCCGGCGGCGCCTGGAAGGGCACGACCCCGCTGGTGGTGGTGGCCGGGGCGGCCCTGTTCGTGGCCGCCCTCGACGCCCTCGAGCCGCTGGCCCAGGAGATGGACCATCCGACCCGGCGGGACAGCTTTCCCGTCCCGCCCGGCCGGCTCGCCATCGCTTCGCTGGCGATCCCGACCGCGGTCCTGGCCGTCGCCACCGCCGTCGGGGTCGGCGTCGCCACCGCCGTGCTCGGCGTGCCGGCTGCGCCCATGCTGGTGGCGGTGATCCCGGCCACGGCGGCGGCGGTGGCCGGCGGCACCGCCAGCCTGGTCCTCGAACCGGTCAGCGCCGCCGAGCTCATGTCCCGCTACCCGGTGCCGGAGGCCGCCGGCCCCGTGCTGGTGGCCCGCCTCGGCTTCGCTCCCGGCCTGGCCATGGCCGGCTGGCTGCCGCTCCTGGCCGGCCGGGCCGCGCTCCACGACAAGGTCGCCCCCGCCCCGGCGGTGGTCCAGTCCGGGATCGCCCTCGTCGGCCTGTCGATCCTCGTCGTGCGGGCGCTCTGCCAGCACTTCGAACGGAAGCGGGCGGTGCCCGAGCCATGACGCCGAAGCCACCGCCCGTCCTCGAGGTCAAGGGCCTCCTCCGGCGCTACGCCACGCTGGTGGCCCTCGGCGCCCTCGATCTCGAGGTCCGCAGCGGCGAGTTCGTGGCTCTCGTCGGGCCCAACGGCGCCGGCAAGTCGACACTGCTGGCCTGCGTCGCCGGCCTCCTCGAACCGTCCGAGGGCGAGGTGCGCGTCGGCGGCGCCCGGGCCGGCTCCCTCGCCGCCCGGGCGGCCACGTCGTACCTCGGCGACGAACCCGTCCTCTACGACGACCTCAGCCTCGAGGAGCACCTGGAGTACGTCGCCCGCCTCCACGGCGTGGAGGACTGGGAGCGTCCGGCCGCCGACCTCATCACCCGCCTCGGGCTCGACGACCGGGTCGACGACCTCCCGGCCCACTTCTCCAAGGGGATGCGGCAGAAGACGTCGATCGCCCTCGGGCTGGCCCGCCCGTTCTCGCTGCTGCTGGCCGACGAGCCGTTCGACGGCCTCGACCCGCCGAGCCGGGAGGTGCTCACCGACCTCCTGTCGGAGGCCGCGGCCAGCGGCGCAGCGGTCGTCGTGTCGACCCACCGGCTCGACATCGCCGAACGGGCCAGCCGGGCCATCGCCCTCTTCGACGGCCAGATCACCTACGACGGCCCCGCCGACCAGGAGACGATGCACAAGCTCCTGCCGTGACCCCTCAGGCCGCCACGGTCCCGAGGCCGGTCAGGCGTCGAGGTCGAGGCGCTCCGGGTGGGAGTAGACGTTGAAGCCCCGGCCCCGCACGAAGCCGACCACGGCCAGCCCGAGGCGGGCGGCGGCCTCCACCGCCAGGCTGGAGGGGGCCGACACGGCGCAGATGACGGGCAGGCCGGCCACGGCCGCCTTCTGGACCAGCTCGAAGCTGACCCGCCCCGACACCATCAGCACCCCGTCGGACAGCGGGAGTTCCCCGGCCAGCAGCGCCCGGCCGACGAGCTTGTCGACGGCGTTGTGACGGCCGACGTCCTCCCGGACGGCGATCACCCGACCGGTCCGGTCGAAGAGCCCGGCGGCGTGGAGGCCGCCGGTCTGCTCGAAGATGCGCTGCGCCTGCCGGAGGGCGTCGGGCAGCGACACGACCACCGAGGCCGGCAGGGGCGGGCCGGGCGGGATGGCGGCGCAGTGCACCTCGACCTGGTCGAGGGACGCCTTGCCGCAGATGCCGCAGCTGGACGTGGTGTAGAAGCGCCGTTCGGCGCCGGCCGGCTCGAACGGCCGGGCGAGGAAGACCGAGACGACGTTGTAGAGCTGGGGTTCGTCGGGCGGGAGGTCGCAGTAGCGCACCGAGACGACCTCGTCCCGGCTGCGGACCAGGCCCTCGCCGACCAGGAAGCCCACGGCGAGCTCGAAGTCGTGGCCCGGCGTCCGCATCGTCACGGCCACGCTGGCCGGCTCCTGGCCCGGCCCGCCGGCCCGGATCTCCAT
>JAUZEY010000455.1 GCA_030838785.1 Actinomycetota bacterium
GGTCCGCCGGGCCTTCTTCTCCCCCAGGCCCGGCGGACCCGCCGGTCGGCGCCCTGTACCGGCGGGGCGCCCCGGTCGTTCCCGACACCCTCCGGCCCGAGGTCGTGGGCGGCCTCGCCCCTCCCCGGGCGTCGGCCGTGCCGCCGACCCCGCCGTCCCCTGGCCCGTCCGGCGGACGGCAGGGCCGGGCCACCGTGGTCGGCGCCGGGCACGTCGGGGCCACCACCGCGCTCCGACTGGCGGAGGCCGACGTCTTCGACGAAGTGGTGATGGTCGACGTCGTTCCCGGCCTCGCCGCCGGGCTCGCCCTCGACCTGTGGCACAGCTCGGCCCTGTCCGGGTTCGCCACCCGGCTCCGGGGCACGGCCGACATGGCCGAGACGGCGGGCTCCGATTACGTCGTCGTCACCGCCGGGAAAGCCCGCCAGCCGGGCATGAGCCGCACCGACCTCACCGCCGCCAACGCCGCCATCGTCGGCGGGGTGGCGCAGGGGATCCGGCGCTACTCGCCCCACGCCGTCGTGGTCGTGGTCACCAACCCGCTCGACGAGATGACGCACCTCGTGTGGCGCACCACCGGCTTCCCGGCCCGGCGGGTCCTCGGCATGGCCGGCGTGCTCGACGCCACCCGCTTCTGCGCTCTGGCCGCCCTGGCGGCCGGCGTGCGGCCCGACGCCGTCGAGGCTCTCGCCCTCGGCAGCCACGGCGACGAGATGGTCGTCCCCCTGAGCACGGCCCGCATCGCCGGGGCACCGATCGTCACCCGCCTCGACGCCGCCACTCTCGAGGGCCTCGTCACCCGCACCCGGGGGTCGGGGGCCGAGGTCGTCTCCTTGTTGGAGAAAGGGAGTGCCTACTACGCTCCCGGAGCAGCGGCGGCCCGCATGGTGCTCGCCATGGCGAGCGAGAGCGGGGAGGTGCTGCCGTGCTGCGTACTGGCCGAGGGCGCCTACGGCATCGACGACGTCTATCTCGGCCTACCGGCCCGGCTGGGCCGCGGCGGGGTGACCGAGGTCGTGGAGGTGCCGCTCACTGCGGCGGAGCGGGCCGATCTGCGCATCGCCGCCGACCGGATCGCCGAACGGGTCGGCGCCCTGGCCCCAGCCTGATGAAGGCTGTCTGATGAAGGCGGCCGTCTACGCCGGCCCCGATCGGGTGGCGATCGAGGATGTGGCCGAGCCCCGCCTCGAAGAGCCCGGCGACGCCCTCGTCCGTGTCTCGCTGGCGGCCATCTGCGGCACCGACCTCCACTTCGTCGCGGGCCACGCCGACATGGAGCCGGGCACGGTGCTGGGCCACGAGTTCGTCGGCGAGGTGGTCGCCGTCGGCGCCGCGGTGTCCGGGATCCGGCCCGGGGAGCTGGTTCTCGGGTCCGACTTCACCGCCTGCGGCTCCTGCTGGTGGTGCCGGCGCGGCGACCACTGGGAATGCGCGGAGCGCCAGTTCTTCGGGACGGGCACGGCGTTCGGCAAGGCCCTGGCCGGGGCCCAGGCCGAGATCGTGCGGGTGCCGAGGGCATCGACCGTCCTGTGCCCGCTGCCCCCGGGCTGTCCGCCCGAGCGGGCCATCTTCGTCGGCGACACGCTGGCCACCGGGTTCGCCGCCGCCGAGCGGGGCGGGGTCGGCCCCGGCGACGTCGTCGTCGTCCTCGGGGGCGGGGCAGTCGGCCAGATGGCCAGCCTGGCCTGCCAGGCCGTGGGGGCGGCGGTCGTGATCGTCGTCGACCTGGTGGCCGACCGCCGGGCCCTGGCCGCCGCCCAGGGGGCGCTGCCGGCGACGCCGGAAGAAGTCGACAGCCTCGTCCGCCGCGTCACCGCCGGCCGGGGCGCCGACGTGGCTGTCGACGCCGTCGGTGGCGCCCGGGTGCTCGACGCCGCCTTGACGGTGGTGCGGCCCCGGGGCACGGTGGTGTCGGTCGGTGCCCACTTCGACGCGTCGTTCGCCCTGCCCGTCCGCCGGGCGTTCGCCGAGGAACTCACCGTCCGGTTCGCCATCGGCGACGCCATCCGGCTGCGGGACAGGCTGTTGCCGCTGGTCGCCACCGGGGTGATCGACCCGACCGTGGTGGTGACCGAGCGTGTCGGTCTCTCGGGCGTGCCGGCCGCCTACGAACGTTTCGCCCGCCACGAGGCCACCAAGATCCTGATCGACCTGGAGTAGTTCACCGCACCACACCGCGCACCATCGGCGCATCACAGGGGGAGAGCCATGGCGCTGCACGACGCACTGCTCATGACGACGGCCGACATCGAGTCGCTGGCCGGGCTGCCCAACGCCTCGCTGCGGGCGGGCACGGCGACCATGCTGCGGGCGCTGGCCTCGCTCCGGCAGGCCACGCTGCTCGGCCCGCAGGCCGTGCTGGGCACCGCCGCCCCGATCCTGGCCACCCTCGGCGGGTGCCCCCAGGCGGCGTTCATCGTGCCGTCGCGCAGCTCCTGGCGCGTCCTGGCCGGAGCCGAGGCGGGCGGCGACTTGTCCCGGCTGGTGCACCAGCTGGCCAAGGAGAGCCGGGACTGGACGGGCGTCCACACCGTGAAGAGCCTCGGCCTCACCTTCGTCGCACTGCGGCCCGGGGAGCTGGCCCTGGCCCTGCCGGTCGTCCTCGATCCCGCCTCGGCCGAGGCCTCCGGCATCCAGCTGGCCGCCCAGGCCTGCGAGGTCGTCCTGTCCAACGCCGAGCGCATCCAATCCATCGAGGATGTCGTGGCCGAGCTCTCGGCGCTGGAGAACGTCGCCACCGAGATCCTCTCCGTCCGGGAGGTCGACCAGGTCCTCCTGTCGATCACCCGCAAGGCCGTCACGCTCCTCGAAGCCGACATGTCGGGCGTCTTCCTCATCGAGGGCGAGAACCTGGTGATGCGCAGCCTGATGGGCCACAGGAGTGTGGAGACGGCCCGCCTGAGGATGAAGACCGGGCAGGGCGTGGCCGGCCGGGTCATCGAGACCGGCGCGCCATGCAAGGTCGACAGCTACCTCGAGAGCGAGACGATCACCCACGACTTCGACCCGCTGGCCCGGGTCGAGAACACCCGCTCGGCGTTGGCCGCCCCGCTCAAGGTCCACGGCGAGGTCATCGGCGTCCTCGAGGTGTGGCGGCGCCGGAGCTCGCTGTTCACCGACCGGCACGTCCACCGGTTGGCCGCCCTGGCCAACCTGGCCGCCATCGCCATCGAGAACGCCCGCCTCTACGACCACCAGCAGGAGAGCATGCGCCAGCTGGCCAAGGCCCAGGACTCACTGGCCCGCCAGCTCCACGCCCAGAAGGAGGCGGGCACGATGCAGCGGGCGCTGATCCAGCTCGTCCTGGAGGGCGAGGGGCTCCCGGCCATCGTGCGGACGATCGCGGCCCAGGTCGGCGGCCAGGTCGGTGTGTTCGGCAGCGACTTCGAGCCGCTGGCGGTCTATCCCCGCGACGCCGCCACCGACCGCATGATCTCGAAGATGCGCCGGGTGGCCCAGGGCCCGTCCCCCCGGGCGGGCAACATCACCACGGTGGCCGACGACGACCGCTGGATCACGCTCCAGCCGATCGCCGCCGGCCGTGACGCGCTCGGCTGGTTCTGCCTCCTTTCGGAGCAGGCGCCGGGCGCCAACGTGGAGATCGCCATCGGCGAAGCCGTCCTGTCCTGCGCCCTGAGCCAGTTGGAGCAGCGGGCCGCCGACCAGGCCCGGGCCGAAGCCCAGGACGAGATCCTGTGGGACCTCCTCGAGGGCTCCCTCGACCACCGGCGGGCGGCCATGGCCCGGGCCAAGCGGCTCCACATGGACCTGGCCCGGCCGCATCGCGTCGTCCACGCTCTCATCGAGGAGTTCGACGAGGCGGTGAAGTCGGAAGGGTGGGACACCGCCCGGGTGGAGCGCCTGCGCCGCGAGCTGCGGGGGATGACCCAGCGGGTCCTGTCCGAACACGGCGCCGGCGAGCTGCTCAGCATCCGGGGGAACTCGCTCATGGCGGTGGTCCCCTGCGGCGAGCCGGTCGAGGTGCGGGATCTGGTCCGGGCGCTCCGGCCCGAGATCCAGCGCATGGTGCCGGGTGTCAACATCGTGTGGGGCATCAGCGCCGCCCACGAGGACCCGCTCGACTACAAGACGGCCAACTCCGAAGCCCACATCGCCCTCCGGGCCGCCCGACGGATGGGCGGCGACCAGCTGGCCGTGTACGACCAGCTCGGCGTGGTCCGGCTCCTGCTGGCCTCCGACGAGGACGCCGACCTGTCGGAGTTCGTCACCGAGATCATCGGCCCGCTCATCGAGCACGACCGCACCCACGACGCCGTGCTGACCACGACGTTGCGGGCCTACTTCGATTCCGACTGCTCCCAGCAGGTGGCGGCCAAGCGGCTCTTCGTCCACCACAAGACGTTGCGCTACCGGCTCGACCGGATCGAGGCCCTCACGTCGTTGGATCTGCGCCGCCACGAGGACCGGCTGCGGGCCGACCTCGCCCTCAAGATCCACGAGGTCATGGAGATGCGCGACACCCGCCTGTGAGCCAAAACGTTGTCCGGTTTTTGTCGATTGGTGACAGAGCGGGGCCTTTGGACCCGGTGCGACGATGGGGTCGATTATCGAGGGGGGAGGAGAACTCCGTGAGTCGAGTCCGTTCCATCGTCGGTGCCGGTTTCTTCATCGCCGTGCTCGGGGCCACCCCCGCCGGGGCGCTGACCCGTCCGACCGCCGGCCTTGAGGATCTGTGCCCGGCCACCAAGCCACTGACCCAGGGCGACCACAAGCACGAGGCGTCGGTGGTCCGCTCCTACCTCGGCTGCCGCGTCTCCGACGACCCGGGCCCCAACGACCCCGGCAGTCGCTGACCTCGTCAGGCACTGCGGGGACCCCGCCGCCGTAGCCTTGGTCCGTGCATGTCGTCGGGCTGTGGCGCTACCCGGTGACGTCCATGCAGGGCAAGGCCCTCGACGCCGCTGAGCTCGGGCCTTCTGGTCTCGAGGTCTCCTTCAGGGCCGGCAGGTCGAACCCGACCTATACCTTACCTCCGAGCGGCGGCGATCCTCAGCGGTTCACACCTGCGCTCCGGCGGGATTATTCCGCCGGAGCGCAGGTGTGAACCGCCGTCAACCGCGAGCGAGCGGCACTCCACCCGCTCGGGATTGCCGGGGCTGTGCATGGGCGGGGCGAAGGTTGCCGATCACGTTCTGGGGTCGCCGCCGGGGGCAGCACGTGGCCACCACTTCGGCAGTTCCGCTAGGGACCTCGGTCGCCG
>JAUZEY010000461.1 GCA_030838785.1 Actinomycetota bacterium
ACTGTCCTGCGACCTGATCGTGGCCTCGAAGGCGGCCTCGTTCGGGCTACCCGAGGTGAAGCGCTCGCTGGTGGCGGCCGCGGGCGGGCTGTTCCGGCTGCCGCGGGCACTGCCGGTGAAGATCGCCATGGAGATCGCGCTCACCGGCGACCCCATCTCCGCCGAGCGGGCGCTGCACTACGGTCTCGTGAACGAGGTGGTCGAGCAGGGCCAGGCCCTCACCGCGGCCATGGCCCTGGCCGAGCGGATCTGCGCCAACGCCCCGCTGGCGGTGCGGGAGACCCGAGCCGTCGTCCTGGCCGCCCAGACCACCGACGACGACACCCTGTGGCGGTGGAGCGGGGAGGCCATGGGCCGGCTGGCCGGCACCGAGGACTTCGCTGAGGGCCCTCGCGCCTTCATCGAGAAGCGGCCCGCCCAGTGGAAGGGCCGCTGACTGACCAGTTCACCTACCTCGGCCGGTCGCATTTGTACATCAGGGCCCTCTCGCCCCGGGCCCCCGGGCCCTCTGGCCATCCGGGCCCTCTCGCCCTCAGGTGATGACGGAGAGAATGCCGTGCTGGTGGAGGAACTCGGCCAGGCCGTCGACCAGCCGCAGCTCGGCCACCTCCGCCAGCGGCACCCACATCGCCTCGGCGGCGTCGTCACCGGCCACTGGCTCACCCTCGTCCAGCACGGTCACGCGGAAGTCGAGGATCACGAAGTGGTGATCCTCGGTGATCCGCTCCACCCAGCCGACCATGTCGTCACAGACCGCCTCGATGCCGGTCTCTTCGGCCAGCTCCCGCACCACCGCCTCGGCCAGGGTCTCACCCGCCTCGACCCGGCCGCCGGGCACGGACCACTCCCCCGCCGCCGGTCCCCGTCCCCGTCGGATCAGCAGCAAGCGGTCGTCGACCATGGCGATGGCCCCGACGCAGACCTCAGGTCGCACCGTCGCCGCCGGCGTCCTTGTCGTCGAAGCGGTGGTGGACGATCAGCAGGCGGGCGGTGAAGCCGAAGGTCTCGAAGAAGTTCTTGGTGGCCCGCATCCCCGGCAGGGCGGCGGCGTCGGCGCCGATGCAGCCCTCGGACCGGAACCAGGCCAGCGCCTCGTCCATCATTACCTCGCCGATCCCGACCTCCCGGGCGCCGGCCTCCACGAAGATGTCCTCGACCAGCCCGAGCCGGCGGCCGTCGGCCAGATCCTCGACCCGCGCCACGAGGTAGCCCACGATGTAGTCGTCGATGGTGCCGGCCCACACCCGGGCACGGCGGTCGGCCAGCGCCCCTTTCAAGCTGATGTCGGGCGGCTCCCGGCGACCCTCGCGGGCGAGGTAGACGCCGGCGCCCCGTTCGGTGGCCAGCTCGGTGGCGGCGACGAGCCGGAGCTCGCTCAGCCGGCCGACGTCGGCCTCGGTCGCCTCCCGGGCCGCCTCCTCCGAGCGGGACGCCACCGAGCCCGAATCCACCTAGGCGGAGTCGGCCTGCAGCTGCGCGATCCGGCTCAGGATGGTCTTGCGGCCCCGGCTGGCGGTTTCGTAGGTGCGGACCTGCTCCAGCTCCTCGGGCGAGAGACCGGCCAGCCGCTGGACGACCTGGGATGCGGACAGGGCGTCGTAGCCGGGAATGGCCAGATCGGCCGGCGGGCGGGGGGCCGACGAGCCGTTGGTGGACGGCCCGGTCGTCGCCACCACCTCCGTCACCGCCGGAGCGTCCTCTGCCGGCTTCACCGCGGGCCCAGGGGTGGCGGCCGCAGGGGTGGCGGGCGCGGCCGGGGGCGACGCGGCCGCCGTAGTGGATGACGGCGGCCTCGACGGCGGGGCCGGGGGCTTGGTCATGTCGGCGATGCGTTCGGTGGCCTGGCGGACCACCTTCTCCGCCTCCTTCTGGCCCTGCGCCACCGCGAACTGCCCCATCATGCGGGCCATCCCGATCTGGCCGGTGACCCGCTGGCGACCCTTCTCGATCAGCTTGGGCAGCTCCTCAGCGGCGGTGAGGGCGATGCCGACGGGGGCGTACACGAAGAGGTCGAGGGCCTGCTCGACAGGGGATTTCGGCTCGCTCATCGGACGAACGCTACGCCCCCGGCTGGTTCGGTACCAAAGCGCCCGTCAGACGGTGTGCACGATGAGGACGTCGCAGGGGGCGTGGTGGGACACCCGGTTGGGCACGCTGCCCAGCAGAAACCGGCTGGCCGACCCCATTCCCCGGGAGCCGACGACGATGCAGTCGGCGCCGGTGTCCTCAGCCACGGTGATGAGCACATCGGCGGGATCACCGCTCTCGGCCCGGACCCGGACCTTCTTGGCCCCGGCCTCGTGGGCCAGCCGGCGGGCCTCCTCGGCGTGCTCCTCGGCCGCCCCGACCTCCGTGATCCGCCAGCGGATCTCCTCGGGCGCCTGCTCCCTGGCGTCGGTCACCGCCGGGTCGGCCTGGAAGGCGGTCACCACCACCAACTCGGCGCCGAAGACGCCGGCCAGGTCGGCGGCCTCCCTGACCGCGGCCGACGCCGTCTCCGACCCGTCGGTGCCCACGACGACCCGCCGGTAGCCCGTCATCCGTGCACTACACGCAGTCCCGGCACAGCATCGCCTCGGGGTCGGCCAGCTGGCTGGGATGCTTGACCAGGAAGCAGGACTGGCAGACGAACTCTCCCGGCTGCTTGGGCAGGACCTTGAGGGGGCTTTCACTGCGGTCCTCGGTGTCGGGGGCCTCCTCGTCCTCCTCCTCGTCGTCGGGAACGACCAATCGCTCCTTGAGGATCACGTCGAGACTGGCCTCGACGTCGTCGTCGTCGGCCTCGTCCTCGTCGTCATCGTCGTCCTCCTCCTCGACCGCCCGGGCGGGCGCGGCCACGACCACTTCGGGATCGTCGACGACGGCGGCGATGTCCTCGTCATCATCGTCGAGGGCGTCGTCATCGTCGAGCACGACATCGACATCGTCTTCGATGTCGTCGTCTGCGAGCTCGTCGAGGTCACCCTCTTCCAGCTCTTCAGGGTCCTCGGGCTCTTCGAGGAGCTCGTCTTCATCGGTGTCTTCAGCCATGGGTGTCCTCGGGGCGGTGGTGGCGGGCGCGCATGATAGACCCCGCCCCGCACTACGGGGACGTCGTTGTCGTGGATGCCGGAGGGGTCACCGTGTCCGGGGATGCAGTGGCGTCGAGGGCCAGCCCGTCGACCCGCCAGTGGCCGTTGACCCGGACCAGCGTCAGGCTCAGCTGCTGGCCGGCCACAGGGCGGCTGCCGCTGACACCGGTGACCACCTGATCGGCGATGACGATCGTCTCGGCCGAGC
>JAUZEY010000467.1 GCA_030838785.1 Actinomycetota bacterium
GCGCTGCGCTCCGTTCTCCGCTCGTTCGCGGGGCTCCCCCACCGAGTGACCCCGGTAGGCCAAAGTGGGGGCGTGACCTTCGTCGACGACTCGAAGGCGACCAACCCCCACGCCGCCCTGGCCGCCCTGGCCGGTTTCGACTCGGTGGTGCTGCTGGCCGGTGGCCGCAACAAGGGCCTCGATCTCGGCGTCCTCCGGACCGAGGCGGGGCGGATCCGGGCCGTGGTGGCCATCGGCGAGGCGGCCGACGAGGTGGCGGGCTGCTTCGACGGGCTGCGGCCCGTCCGCCGGGCGGGGTCGATGGCCGAGGCCGTCCGCCTCGGAGCGGAGATGGCCGAACCGGGCGACACCGTCCTCCTCTCGCCCGCCTGCGCCTCGTTCGACTGGTACGGCGGCTACGCCGCCCGGGGCGACGACTTCGCCCGGGAGGTCCGGGCCCTTCTGGAGTCCCGCCCGTGACCCCGCCCAGCGACCCGATGCGCACCACCGTCGCCCGCCCCGGCGGTGCCAAGGCGGCCGCCGCCCGCGCCGCCGGCAACGCCACCCGGGCCGCCCGCAGCGCCGGTGCCGCCGCGGGCTCGGCCACCCGAGCGGCCAGGAACGCCGGCGCCGCCGCGGGCTCGGCTGGCCGGGCGGCCAAGGCGCGCGGCGCCCGCCGTCGGGTGATCAAGCCGAAGCCGGCGCCTCCGCCCCCGCCCCGCAAGGAGCGGCGCGAGGCCCGCCAGTCCCGGATCGGCCGCACCGTCCGTCGGGGCCGCCAGGTGTGGCGCGACGGCGGCCGGCTCCGCCCCCCCGGTTATTACGCCCTGCTGTCGACGATCGTGGTCCTCAACCTCGTCGGCCTCGTCATGGTGCTGTCGTCGTCGTCGGTCGAGGCGCTGGCCAACTACGGGTCGTCGTGGCTGTTCTTCAAGCGCCAGCTCACCTGGACGGTGCTCGGCCTCGGGGGCATGGCCGTCACGTCCCGGGTCGACTACCGGGTCCTGCGCCGCTACGTCGGCCCCCTCCTGGTGATCTCGGCCGGGCTGCTGTTGCTGGTCCTGGTCCCTGGCGTCGGCGTCAACGTGAACGGGTCGACCCGGTGGCTCGGCGTCGGCGCCGCCCGCTTCCAGCCGTCGGAGCTGGCCAAGCTGGCGCTGCTCCTCTACTGCGCCGATCTCCTCACCCGGCGGGCGGCGAACGTCGGGGACTGGCGGGCCGTCCTGCGGCCGGTGGGTTTCATGTTCTGCTTCTTCGGCGGGCTCGTGATGCTCCAGCCCGACATGGGCACGACGATCACCATGGCCATCCTGACCGGCACGATCCTCTTCGTCGGGGGCATCCGGATGCGCCACATGGCCGTCGTCCTCGGCGCCGGGTTCACGGCGGGGACGTTCCTGGCCATCGTCGAGCCCTACCGCCGGGACCGGCTGATGTCGTTCATCGACCCGTTCTCCCATTACAAGGAGGGCGGCTACCAGGTCGCCCAGTCGCTCATCGCCCTCGGCAGCGGCGGATGGACGGGCGTCGGCCTCGGCGCCGGCCGGGCCAAGTGGATGTTCCTGCCCAACGCCCACACCGACTTCATCTTCGCCATCATCGGCGAGGAGCTGGGGCTGGTCGGCTGCGCCCTCGTGCTGATCCTGTTCGGCGCCCTGGCCGTGCTCGGCGTGCGGACGACGCTGCGGGCCCCCGACCGGTTCGGTTCCCTCCTGGCCGCCGGGATCACCGGCTGGATCGTGGGCCAGGCCATCATCAACGTCGGGGCGGTGACCGGCGCCCTTCCGGTCACCGGCGTGCCGCTGCCGTTCGTGTCGTTCGGCGGCTCGGCGCTGCTGTTCACCATGTGCGCCACCGGCGTCCTGCTCAACGTCGCCCGGCAGGGCCGGTGAGCCCGGCGCGGCCGGAGGACAGCCCGGTCTACGCGCTGGTCACCGGGGGCGGGACGGGCGGGCACGTCTATCCCGGCCTGGCCCTGGCCGAAGCGCTGGTGGCCCGGGGCCACGCCCGGGCGTCGATCCACTGGGTCGGCAGCGCCGGCAAGCTGGAGGAGACCGCCGTGCCGGCGGCCGGGTTCACCATCGACGTCCTTCCCGGCCGGGGACTGCAGCGCCGCTTCACGGTCGAGAACGTCGGGGTCCTCCTCAAGACGACGCGGGCGTTCGGACGGGCGATGCGCATCGTGCGCCGCCGCCGGCCCGAGGTCGTGGTCGGCGTGGGGGGGTACGCGTCGCTGCCCTGCCTCGTCGCCGCCCGCCTCCAGCGGATCCCGGCCGTGGTCCACGAGCAGAACGCCGCCCCCGGGCTGGCCAACCGGATCGCCGTCCGGCTCGGCGCCCGGGCCGCCGTGTCCCTCCCCGGCACGCCGCTGCCGGGCGCGGTCGTGACCGGGAACCCGGTCCGGGCGGCGGTCGTGGCCGTCGAGCGCCACCCGGCCGCCGACCGGCCCCTGGTGGCCGTGTTCGGGGGGAGCCTCGGCGCCCGGCGGATCAACGAGGCCGCGGCCGAGCTCTACGACCTGTGGCGGGGCCGGGCCGACGTCACCATCCACCACGTGAGCGGCGCGGCCGGCCACGACGCGGCCCAGGCCGCCTTCGCCGCCCAGCGGCGGGAGGGCGACGCCCTCGGCTACCGGCTCCTGCGCTACGAGGACCGGATGCCCGACCTCTACGCCGCCACCACGATCGCCGTCTGCCGGGCCGGGGCGACCACCGTCGCCGAGCTGGCCGCGGCCGGGGTGCCGTCGGTGCTCGTCCCACTCCCCGGCGCCCCCGGCGACCATCAGACCCGCAACGCCCAGGCGCTGGTGGACGCCGGGGCGGCGGTGCTGGTGCCCGACGCCGAGTGCACCGGCGCCCGCCTCGCCGCCGAGCTCGAACCGCTGCTCGCCGACCCCGCCCGGCTGGAGGCCATGGCCGCCGCCGCCCGCACGCTGGCCCGTCCCCACGCCGCCGACGACCTGGCCGCCATGGTGGAGGCGACGGCCGCCGGGCAGCCGTACCGGCCCCCCGACCGCCGGTCCAACGGCGATGCGCTGGCTCGGGGGCTTCACCAGCCGCCCCCAAGGCACGAAGGACCCTCGTGAGCCTCGACCTCAGCTCGCCCCGAC
>JAUZEY010000473.1 GCA_030838785.1 Actinomycetota bacterium
GTCGGAGAGAAGGCCGAGGCTCCGAAGCCGACCGGCCCTGCGCCGCTGCGCATCGACGTCGACGGGATCAACGAGCGGATCGTGCCGGTGCCCGTCCCCGAGGGGCGCTACTCCCAGGTCGTCGGCATCAAGGGCAAGATCCTCCTGACCTCGTGGCCCATCCAGGGCAGTCTCGGCCGGGACAGCTTCTCCGGCGGGCCCGGACCCCGGGGCACCCTCGAGGCCTATGACCTCGCCGAGCAGCGCCACGACGTCCTCGTCGGGGGCATCTCGTCCTTCAAGGTCTCCCGCGACGGCCTGACGCTGGTCTACCGGTCGGGACGGCGGCTCCGGGCGATCAAGGCGGGGGAGAAGCCGCCTGACAACGACGACGGCGCCAGCCGCCGCAGCGGCTGGCTCGACCTCGACCGGGTACGGGTGTCGGTCGATCCCGGAAGCGAGTGGATGCAGATGTTCAAGGAGGCCTGGCGCCTCCAGCGCGACCACTTCTGGGCCGAGGACATGTCGGGCGTCGACTGGTGGCTCGTCCTCGACCGCTATCTCCCGCTGGTCGGGAAGGTGGCCACCCGGCTCGAGTTCTCCGACCTCATGTGGGAGATGCAGGGGGAGCTCGGCACGTCCCACGCCTACGAGCTCGGCGGCGACTACCGGCCCGCTCCGGCCTACCTCATCGCCCATCTGGCCGCCGACCTCGCCTGGGACCCGAATTCCGATGGCACAGGGACGTGGCGGTTCACCCACATCGTCGCCGGCGATCCGTGGGACCCGGAGGCCGGCTCGCCGCTGCGGGCGCCGGGCGTGCGAATCGCCGTCGGCGACCGGCTGCTGGCCGTCAACGGCCGGCCGGTCGGGGCCGACACCACCCCGGCGTCGTTGCTGGTCAACCAGGCCGGGTTGGCCGTCGAGTTGACGGTGGCCCCGCCCGACGGCACCGGGTCTGAGGGCACCGGGCCTGACGGCACCGGGCCTGAGGGCACCGGGTCTGACGGCACCGGGTCTGACGGCACCGGGCGGCGCACCGTCGTCGTCTCGACCCTGCGCGACGACCGCCCGGCCCGGTACCGGGAATGGGTCTCGGCCAACCGGGCCCGGGTCCACGAGGCGACCGGCGGCCGGGTCGGCTACGTCCACCTGCCCGACATGGGCGCCCGGGGCTACGCCGAGTTCCACCGCTCCTACCTGGCCGAGGTGGAGCGCGACGCGCTGGTCGTCGACGTCCGCTTCAACGGCGGCGGCCACGTCAGCCAGCTGGTGCTGGAGAAGCTGGCCCGGCGCCGCATCGGCTACGACGTCAGCCGGTGGGGCGAGCCCGAGCCCTACCCGGCCGATTCGCCGGCCGGCCCCCTGGTGGCGATCACCAACGAGCACGCCGGCTCCGACGGCGACATCTTCACCCACTGCTTCAAGCTGCTCGGGCTCGGCCCGGTGGTGGGGAAGCGCACCTGGGGCGGCGTCATCGGCATCTCCCCCCGCCACGCCCTGGTCGACGGCAGCCTCACCACCCAGCCGGAGTACGCCTTCTGGTTCTGCGACGTCGGCTGGAGCGTGGAGAACTACGGCACCGACCCCGACTTCGAGGTCGACATCCGCCCCCAGGACCACGTGGCCGGCGAGGACCCCCAGCTCGACAAGGCGGTGTCCCTGGCGCTGGCCGCCCTGGAGGGGCACCAGCCGCTCAGCGCCGACCTGGCCCAGCGCCCGAGGCTGGAGCTCCCGACCCTGCCGCCCCGCAACGGCGCGGCGGCCAACGGCGCTCCGGCCCCGAAGGCCGCCGCCCGGAAGGCTGCCGCCCGGAAGGCGGCCGCCCCGAAGGCTGCCGCCCCGAAGGCGGCCGCCCCGAAGGTTGCCGCCCCGAAGGTCGCCGCTGCCCGGAAGGGCGTCCCGAAGACCCGCTAGGCGGAGCGGCGCGAACGGACGAGACGGCGGAGGTAGGCCTCGGCGTCGGCCGGGTCCATGGGCCGGGCGAACAGGAAGCCCTGTCCGGCCGGGCATCGGAGCCGGTACAGCTGGGCCAGCTGTTCGGCTGTCTCGACGCCCTTGGCCACCACCGGTACGCCGCGCTCGCCGGCGAGGGCGAAGGCCGCGGCGAGGGCGGGCGGCGCTTCGGCCAGCCGGGCCGTCACGCCCCGGTCGAGTTTCACCAGGCGGACGGGCAGCGTCCACAACCAGCCGTCCCGATCGGGCAACCCCGACCGGTTGCCGGGGCGGGGGGCACCGATGTCGTCGACGGCCAACCCGACGCCGAGGTCGGTGAGGGCCCGGAGGTTTCGCACCGCCCGCTCCTGCGGAGCGGCGTAGGCCGCCGCCTCGTTCACCTCCACGACGAGCCGCTCCGGGGGCAGGCCGGCGGCGTCGAGGGCCTCGGCCGCCCGGTCGACGAGGCGGCGGTCCCGCAGCTCCACCTCCGACAGGTTGACGGTCACGTCGAGGCCGCCGGCCTCGGCCAGTCGACCCCGCCACAGTGCCAGCCGCCGGGTGCTCTCCTCCAGCACCCAGGCTCCGATAGGAACGATGAGGCCGGTCTCCTCGGCCAGCGGCATGAAGTGGGCCGGGCCCAGAAGCCCCCGGGACCAGTGCCGCCACCGGCACAGCGTCTCGAAGGCGACGATCCGTCCGTCGGCCAGGTCCACGATCGGCTGGTAGCGGAGCACGAGGTCGCCGGCGGCCAGGGCGTGGCGGAGGTCGGCCTCCATCGTGAGGCGCGCCACCAGGGCGGCCGTCTGCGCCAGCGACGGCGCCCGGCCCGAGGGCCCGACACCGGCCGGCGCGCCGGCCGGGGTCGCCAGGAGCAGCTCCTCGAGGTCGGCGCCCGAGGCTGAGGGCGGACGGGCGCGGCCGGACCGGGTGAGCAGGGCGGCGGCCGCCGCGCCGAGAGCGCCGACGCGGCCGGGCAGCGATCCGGACGACGACATTGGGGTTCCCTCCGTGGAACTCGTCCGGGGTCATCCTGTACCCCGGGTCTCAGCCGAACCCATCGGCCCGGCGGCGCCGCTCCTGAGGCCGCACCGAAACACGGCACAGCGCTCAAGGGGGCCGCAGACATGACCGATATGACATGCATCTGTCCAGACGGACGGGTCCTACGGGCGGAACTCGGGGGGACCAATACCAATGGAGCTGTCGGCGCGGGGAATGGGGGGTGTCCCCCCGACACGGGCGGCGGGAGCCGCCAAGGCCCGGGGGATGGGGGGTGTCCCCCCGACACGGGCGGCGGGAGCCGCCAGGGATCGCGACCGGCGTCTGGCCGTCGTCGCCCTTCTGGTCATCGTGCTGGCCGCCGGCATCGGTACGCTCGGCGCCGTGCTCACCGGGTTCACGTTCATCTAGCGATGCCGAAGGGGCGGTGAGGCGGCCGTGGCCGCCAGCCGGACGATGAAGGCCCTCGCCGCCGGCGGGGCCCTGGCTGGTGCGGCCGTGGCCGCCGTCGCCGTGGCCGCCGCTCCGGCGGTCCGCGACGAGGCCCGCCGCCTCCGCCGTCTCGCCCGCCCGCTGGGGGTGCCGGCGCCCGGCGCGCCGGTCCCGCCGCCGCTGCCGCCCGGCTTCGTCGTCACCCTCCCCGGGCGGGGCGAGGTCTTCGTCCGCGACAGCGGATCGGGGCCGGGCGCGGCCGCCCCTGACGCGCCGCCCGTCCTCCTCCTCCACGGGTGGACGGTCAGCGCCGACCTCAACTTCTTCGCCGTCTACGGCGACCTGGCCGCCCGCCACCGGGTCGTCGCCCTCGACCACCGGGGTCACGGCCGGGGACTCCGGCCCCGGACGCCGTTCTCGCTGGAGGAGTGCGCCGACGACGCCGCCGCCCTGCTCGGCGAGCTCGGGGTCGGGCCGGTGATCACGGTGGGATTCTCGATGGGCGGGCCGATCGCCATGCTCCTCCACCACCGCCATCCCGACCTCGTGGCCGGGATGGTCTTCTGCGGCAGCGCCCTGGAGTGGAAGGAGAGCGCCCGGGAGCGCATCGTGTGGCGGGGCGTCAGCCTCCTGGAGGTGGCCCTCCGGAGCGGGACCGGCGAGGGTCTCGTGGCCCGGGTGCTCCGGGAGGTCATCGACGGCTCCCCGGAGCTGGAGGCCCTCGAGCCGTGGGTGCGGGGCGAGTTCCACCGGGGCTACCCACCGGACCTGGCCGGCGCCGGGCGGGCCCTGTCCACCTACGACGGGCGGGCCCTGGCCCCCGAGGTCGACGTGCCCTGCGCCGTCGTCGTCACCACCCGCGACCAGCTCGTCCGGCCCGAGAAGCAGTACGAGCTGGCCGACGCCACGGGCGCCGAGACCTTCACGATCGACGGGGACCACTTCGCCCCGTTCAGCCGCGGCCCGGCCTTCGCCCAGGCCATCGCAAGCGCCGTCCAACGGGTCACCGAGGGGCTGTTTGCCTCGGGGGAGGCAGGTGATACTCCCTAGCCCTCCCGGGCCGCCCGAAGTGCGGCGGCGAAGCCGCCAGAGAGATGGCGGGGAGGCCGATCGAAGATCGGCCCGGCGCACAGAGGGCTGATCGAAGATCAGCCCTCCCGTGCCGCCGCCGCATCGGCCACGATCTTGTCGGCCAGGTTGGGCGGAGCGGGGTCGTAGTGGGAGTGCGTGGCGGTGAAGCGGCCCCGGCCGCCGGTCAGCGACCGGAGGTCGATGGCGTAGCGGATCACCTCCGAGGTCGGCACCATGGCGGTGATCTCCTGCTCACCGTTGCCGACCGACGTCGTGCCCTGGATGCGGCCCCGCTTGGAGTTGAGGTCCCCCATCACGTCGCCCTGGTACGCCTCGGGCACGGTGATGACCATCTCGCTGATCGGCTCGAGAAGGACGGGGCGGGCCTTGGCCGCCGCCTCCTTGAACCCCAGCGACCCGGCCATCTTGAAGCTCATCTCGGAGCTGTCGACGGGGTGGTACTTGCCGTCGTAGCAGGTGACCTTGACGTCGACGACCGGGAATCCGAGGGCGCCGCCGTGGACGATCGTGTCGGCGACGCCCCGCTCCACGGCGGGGATGAACTGGCGGGGGATGGCGCCGCCCACGATGGCGTCGGAGAACTCGAAGCCGGCGCCCCGTTCGAGCGGCTCCACCCTCAGGAACGCCACCCCGAACTGGCCGTGGCCGCCGGTCTGCTTCTTGTACTTCCCCTCCGCCTCCGCCTTCGTGCCCACGGTCTCCCGGTAGGCGACCCTCACGTCCTCCTGCTCCACCTCGACGCTGTACTTGCGTAGGAGCTTCTCGAGGGCGATGGAGAGGTGCGT
>JAUZEY010000481.1 GCA_030838785.1 Actinomycetota bacterium
GACGCCGACGGCAGAGCGGCCCGGCCGCTCCTCGACGAGCCCCACGAGCACGCCGAGCCGACCTGGGGGGCGGGGCAGCGGTCCTTCGCCTGGGCGCCCGACGGAACGGCGGTGGCCCTGTGCCGCAACGAGGGGGGTTTCGGCCGGCTGGTCGTGGCGCCCGTCGAGGGCGACCCCCGCCCCATCGGAAAGGCCTGGCACCACTTCCTGGACTGGAGCGGCGCCGGGATCACCGCCATCCGGTCGGGCGGCGTCACCCCGCCGTCGGTGGTGGTGGCCGACCCGGTGTCGCCGGGCGCACGGCGGGTCCTGGCCTCGGCGGCGCCGGCGGGCCTGCTGGCGGCCGGCCCGGTGGAACCCGAGGCAGTCAGCTGGACGGGGGAGGACGGCGGCGCCGTCCACGGCCTGTTGTACCGACCGGCGACCTCCGCCCTCGGCCCGGACGCCAACCCGCCGATGATCGTCTATGTCCACGGCGGGCCCACCGGATCGTCGGCGGTCACCTGGTGGCCACGGCACCAGTTCTGGGTCGCCCGGGGATGGGCCGTACTGGCCCCCAACTACCGGGGCTCGACCGGCTACGGGCGGGCCTACACGCAGGCGCTGACCGGGCGGTGGGGCGACCTCGACGTCTCCGACGTCGCCGCCGGCATCCGCCACGCCGGCGCGTCGGGCTGGTGCGACCCCGGCCGGGTGGCCATCGACGGGGGCAGCGCGGGGGGCTTTACGCTGCTGCTGCTCTGCGCCCGCTATCCCGGCCTGGTCCGGGCGGCGGTCGACCGCTACGGCGTGGCCGACCTGTTCGACCTGGCCGAGACGACCCACCGCTACGAGTCCCGCTACCTCGACCGGCTGGTGGGACCGCTCCCCGGGGCAGCCCCCCTCTACCGCGAGCGGTCGCCGGTCAACCACGTGACCAAGATCAACGTGCCGCTGCTCGTCCTCCAGGGCGACCGGGACACCACCGTCCCGAAGGCCCAGGCCGACGCCCTCGTCGACGCCCTCCGCCGCTCCGGCTCGACCGTGGAGTACCACCTCTACGAAGGCGAGGGCCACGGCTGGTCGAAGCCGGAGACCGTGGCCGACGAGCTGGAGCGGTCGGAGCGGTTCCTGACCCGCTGGGTGCTCAAGCGGTGAGCCCGCTGGAGGGGGACTTCGACGCCGGTGAACCGGGGGTTCCGCACCGCCCGGCCGACCGGGCGGTCCTCCTGGCGCATGGGGCCGGGGCCGGCCGCAACGCCGCTCCGCTCCTGGCCACCGCCCGGGCCCTGGCCGCAGCGGGGATTCCGGCGTTGCGTTTCGACTTCCCCTATCGCAGCGCCGGGCGGCGGGCGCCCGACCGGCCGGCCGTCCTCCTCCATGCAGTGCGGGAGGCCGCGGCCGAACTCTCCGGGCGGACGGGGCTCCCGCCCGAACGGCTCGTCCTCGGCGGACGGTCGATGGGGGGCCGCTACTGCTCGCTGGCCGTCGGCGACCCCGACGACGCGCTCCCGGCCCTCGGCCTGCTCCTCCTCGGCTATCCCCTCCATCCGGCCGGCAAGCCCGACAACCTGCGGGTCGAGCACTTCCCCCGCCTGCGGTGCCCGGTGCTGTTCGTGAGCGGCGACCGTGACGCGCTGGGCGGGAAAGCCGATCTCGAGCACTGGGCGAAGACGATCCCCGGCCCGGTGGCCTTCCACTGGCTGGCCGGGGGCGATCACGGCTTCCGGGTACCGAAGGCGCTCGGCGGGCCGGGTGAGGCGTCCGTCATGGCCGAGGTGGCCGAAGCGTCGGCCGCCTGGGTGGCGGCCCTCCCGGCCTGGGAGAAATGAGGAGTTCCGCGCCCCCGGTCATGGGGGCGCGGAACTCCCAGGCTGGCCCGGTGATCCCGAGGCCGCTTAGAACGTGCAGACCTGCAGGATCCCCGGTGCGGCGGGCGAGCCGAACAAGATGGCGTTCAACAGGCCGGGGACCTCGGCCGGGTTGGTGAGGAGGAGCTGCGGGATGGGGCCGAGGGGCCCGAGCGGACCCATCGGACCGAGGAGAAACAGGCAGCCCGAGCTGAAAGCCTCTGTATGGACGGGGGCGGGGGCGGCCGCAACGGTCCGGGGCGCCGGGGCGGCCGGTGCCGCCATGGCGCCGGCCGGGGCGGCCATCAGGGCGACCGCCGAAGCGGTTACGACAGCCGCACCGACGATGGATCCGCGCCGGAAACCGCGAGTGAGCGACGACATGGAAGTTTACCTCCGAGGGAGTCAGGCGGCTGCCGGGGCTGCAGCCGGACCTGGAGAATCGGCGTCGTTGCGACGCACCCCGCGTCGTGGTCCAAGGTGACATCCGCCCTTGCCGGCTTCGATGGTCCGATAGACCAATCTGGCCTGTCCTCGTGAATGGTCCCTGTCCTTGGCTGGCCCTATGCGACGTCCTTGGCTGGCCCTATGCGACGCCGGATGACCGGGGAGTAGCCTCGGCCGCCATGCAGACGATCTCCTACGAGCAGGTCGGCGCCGTCGGCTGGCTGCGCCTCAACCGGCCCGAGCGGCTCAACGCCATGACGGTCGAGATGTGGGAGGAGCTGGCCAAGCTCGGCGAAACGCTGGGCGACGACGCCAGCCTCCGGTGCCTCGTGGTGATGGGGGAGGGGCGGGCCTTCTCCAGCGGGATCGACGTGGAGCACCTGCTCTCGGGCGGTGGCGGCGGCCTGTTCTCCGAGGCGGGCAAGGGCGCCGGCGCCCCCTCGGACAGCCCGTCCTCCGGGCGGGGCATGGAGGACAAGCTGGTGACGCGGATCGGCGACCTCCAGGAGGCCTACACCTGGCTGGCCGACGCCCCCTACCCGACGATCGCCGCCATCCGCGGCTACGCCCTCGGCGGCGGACTGCAGCTCGCCCTGGCCTGTGACCTGCGGATCGCCGCCCGGGGCACGAAGCTGGCCCTGCCGGAGCACAAGTACGGGCTGCTCCCCGACCTGGGCGGCACCTACTGGCTGCCCCGGATCGTCGGCCCGGCCAAGGCCAAGGAGCTGATCTTCACCGGCGATGTGATCGATTCCGAGGAGGCTCTGGCGATCGGTCTCGTCAACCGGCTCGTGGAGGATGCCGACCTCGAGTCGGCCGCCACCGCCCTCGCCGGGCAGATCGCCGGCCAGCCGCCCATCGCCGTGCGGGGCTCGAAGCGGGCCATCGACAAGGCCTGCCGCCAGTCGCTGGGCGAAGGTCTGCGCGAGGCCGCCGTCGGCCAGGCCGAGTGCATCCGCTCGGCCGACTTCCTCGAGGCCATGAACGCCAACCTGGAGAAGCGGCCCCCGACCTACGGGAACGCCTGATCGCAATCCTCGTTCTCTCAGCCCGGCCCACGTACCATCCGTCGGACCATGAGTGAGTCGCCTGCCGAGTACTTCCGGATCCGGCCCGGGGCGCCCCTGGAAGGCGAGATCAAGGTCTCGGGGGCGACCAAGAACTCCGGGCTCAAGCAGCTGGCGGCCGCCATCCTCGCCCCCGGCGTATCGGTCTTCCACAACATGCCGCCCGTCCTCGACGCCACCGTGATGATCGAGGTCATGCGGGCGCTCGGTGCCCGGGTGGAGTGGGTCGGCCCCGAGACGCTCGAGGTCGACACCGGCGGCGACCTCGTCCCCGAGGCCCCCTACGAGCTCGTCTCGAAGATGCGGGCGTCGGTCAACGTGCTCGGCCCGCTGCTCGGCCGGTGCGGTTCGGCCCGGGTCGCCCTCCCCGGCGGCGACGCTATCGGCAGCCGCCGGCTCGACATGCACCTCCGGGGCCTCGAGGCCATGGGGGCCGAGGCCCACATCGAGCACGGCTTCATCGAGGCCCGGGCTTCGGCGCTGCGGGGAGCCCGGATCGTGCTGGAGTTCCCCAGCGTCGGAGCGACCGAGAACCTCCTGACGGCGGCCGTGCTGGCCAAAGGGAAGACCGTCATCGACAACGCCGCCCGGGAACCCGAGATCACCGCCCTGTCGGCCTACCTGACCCGCATGGGGGCCCAGATCACCGGGGCCGGCACGTCCACCATCGAGGTCGACGGAGTCGACGAGCTCGTCCCGGTCGAGGCCGAGCTGATGGCCGACCGCATCGAGGCCGGCACCCTGCTGATGGCCTGCGGCATCGCCGGCGGCGAGATCTCGCTGATCGGCCCCCGGCTGGAGCACATCGAGATGCTGACCCTCAAGCTCGGCGCCATGGGCATGAAGGTGTCGCCCACCGCCGACGGCATCTGGGCCTTCTCCCGGGGCCGGCCCAACGCCGTCGACATCGCCACGCTGCCCCACCCCGGCTTCGCCACCGACTTCATGCCGACGGCGGTGTCGCTGGCCGCGGTCAGCTGCGGGAGCGCCATCATCACCGAGAACCTCTTCGACGGCCGGTTCGGGTTCGTGGCCGAGCTGTGCCGCATGGGGGCCGACATCCGCACCGAGGGCCGCCACGCCGTGGTGCGGGGTGTGCCCCGCCTGTCGGGATGCCCGGTGCGGGCCACCGACGTGCGGGCCGGGGCGGCCCTCGTCCTGGCCGGCCTGGCCGCCGAGGGCGAGACCGAGGTCCACGACGTCGTCCACGTCGACCGGGGCTACCGCGACCTCCCCGGCGCCCTGGCCGCCCTCGGCGCCGACATCACCCGGGTGAACGGCTAAGGCCTGCCCGGCGGTACGCTGACGCCATGGAAGCAGCGATCCTCGAGGCCATCGACGCCATCCGCCCCGCTCTGCAGATGGACGGGGGCGACATCGACTACGTCGGCCTCACCGAGGAGGGCGTCGTCCAGGTCAAGCTGTCGGGGGCCTGCGACTCCTGCTCCATCTCCTGGCTGACCCTCAAGGGCGGAGTGGAGCGCATCCTCAAGGAACGCGTGCCCGGCGTCACCGCCGTCGAAGCCGTCTAGTTCGCTTGGCGAGGACGTATGACCCGGAGGCGCTCGTGACGGGCGCCCTGGCCGGGGAACGGGCCTCGGTGGCCCGGTTGATCTCGTTGGTGGAGAAGGGCGGCGACTCCGCCCGCGCCGCCATCGCCCGGCTCTATCCCCACACCGGTTCGGCCTACACGGTTGGCATCACCGGGGCCCCGGGCGCCGGCAAGTCGACGCTCACCGACAAGCTGATCAGCCGCATCCGCAAGGAGGGCGTCGAGGTCGGGGTGCTGGCCATCGACCCGTCGAGCCCGTTCTCCGGCGGCGCCATCCTCGGCGACCGGGTCCGCATGCAGGACCACGCCACCGACCCCGGCGTCTTCATCCGGTCCATGGCCACCAGGGGCCACCTCGGCGGCCTGTCGCTGGCCACGCCCCAGGCGGTGCGGGTGCTCGACGCCGCCGGGAAGCCGTGGGTGCTGATCGAGACCGTCGGTGTCGGCCAGGTGGAGATCGAGGTGGCCGGGGCGGCCGACACCACCATGGTGGTGGTCAACCCGGGCTGGGGCGACGCCGTGCAGGCGGCCAAGGCCGGGCTGTTGGAGATCGCCGACCTGTTCGTGGTCAACAAGGCCGACCGGGACGGCGCAGCCGAGACGGTCCGCGACCTGGAGTTCATGCTCGACCTGTCGCTGGCGCCGCCTCCCGGAGAGACAGCCTGGCGGCCGCCGATCGTCAAGACCGTCGCCTCCCGGGGCGAGGGGTTCGAGGAGCTGTGGGAGGCGATCGGGTCCCACCGGGCCTACCTGGAGACGGACGGGCGTTTGGCGGCCCGGCGCACGAAGCGGATCCGGGACGAACTGCGGGCCATCGTGGTGGAGCGCCTCTACGAGCGGGCGGGCACGGTTTGTGCCGGTGACCAATTCGAGGAGTTGGCGGCCTCCGTCGAGGCCCGGCAGGTCGACCCCTACACCGCCGCCGAATCGCTGTTGTCGGAGTCGCTCTCCTAGCTTCTCTGCCCATGGCCGAGTTCATCACCACCGAACGGCGGGACAACGGCGTCGAGCTGCTCCGCTTCAACCGCCCGCCCTTCAACGCCCTGTCCGCCGAGCTCCTGGCCGAACTGGCCGACCACGTCGAGGTGCTGGCCGGCGATGCCGGCCTCAAGGCGGTGGTGCTCACCGGCACGGAGAAGGCCTTCGCCGCCGGAGCCGAGATCAGCCAGATCCGGACGGAGACCGACCGGCTCATCGGCAACTTCCGGCGAGCCTTCGACGGGCTGGCCGCCCTCCCCCGACCGGTGATCGCCGCCGTGTCAGGCATCGCCCTCGGCGGCGGGCTGGAAGCGGCGCTGGCCTGCGACCTGCGCATCGCGGCGGAGAACGCCCGCCTCGGCGTGCCGGAAAGCCTCCTCGGGGTCTTCCCCGGCGCCGGCGGAACACAACGGCTGGCCCGGCTCATCGGCGCCCCCCGGGCCAAGGAGATGATCTGGAGCGGCCGCCAGGTGCGGGCCGCCGAGGCCCTGGCCATGGGGCTCGTCGACCGCGTCGTGCCGGTCGAGGGCCACCTCGACGCCGCGCTGGAGTGGGCGGCGTCGTTCGCCGGGGGCGCGGTCGTGGCCATGGGCCTGGCGTTACGGGCCGTCGACGGCGGCCTCGACGGGCCCCTGTCCGAGGGCCTCGACCTGGAGCGCACGCTGTTCGACCAGGTGCTCGCCACCGAGGACGCCACGACCGGCATCGAGAGCTTTTTCGCCAACGGGCCTGGCAAAGCGGCCTTCTCGGGCCGCTGACCGTTCTTCCGGTGCCGCCCGTCGTAGATGACGCGTTCGAGACCGGAAAAGGCGGGGGTTACCCTTCCGGCCTATGAGCGTCAGGTTCGTCATCGTCGGCGGGGGGCCGGGCGGGAACACCGCCGCCACCGTCGCCGCCCGGTACGGGGCCGAGGTCACCCTCATCGAGCGCGACCTCGTCGGCGGCTCGGCTCACCTGTGGGACTGCGTGCCGTCCAAGGCCATGATCGCCACCGGCGGGTTCCTCTCCGAGCTGGAACGGGCCGAGGTGATGGGCCTGGCCGCCGACGGCCGGCTCGACCTGCCCGCCCTCCGGGAGCGCATCGCCCACATCGAGCAGCGGTTGCACGGCTCGATCTGCGACCTGCTCAGCTCGCAGGGCGTCCGCATGATCCAGGGAACGGGCCGGCTCAAAGGTCCCCACGAGGTCATCGCCGAGACGGCCGACGGGGTCGTGGAGCTCGAAGCGGACGCCATCCTTCTCGCCACCGGCTCCCGGCCCCGGATTCCCGACTGGGCCCAGGTCGACGGGAAAAGGGTCCTCACCACCCGCCAGGCCTATCCGCCGCCGGAGATCCCCGGCCACCTGATCGTCATCGGCTCCGGCGTGACCGGGGTCGAGTTCACCCACATGTTCCGGTCGCTGGGCTCCGAGGTGACCCTCATCGTGTCCCGCCAGCAGGTGCTTCCGGGGAAGGACCCGGAGGTGGCGGCGGCCCTGGAGGCCGAGTTCCTCCGCCGGGGCGTGCATCTCTACAAGGGCGCCCGGGCGGCGGGCATCGATCTCGAGGGGGAGACGCTCAAGGTCCGCTGCGACGACGGGCGGGTGGCGATCGGCACCCACGCCGTACTGGCCATCGGTTCGATCCCCAACAGCGACGGGCTCGGCCTCGACACCGCCGGCGTCACCGCCGACGCCGGCGGCTATGTCCCGGTCAACCACCACCTGCAGTCCAACGTGGGCCACATCTACGTCGCCGGCGACCTGTCGGGGAAGCTGCCGCTGTCATCGGTGGCCGCGATGCAGGGCCGCAAGATCGCCGAGCACGTCATGGGTCTGCACACCCGCACCCACCGTCACCTCGACTACGAGAAGGCGGCATCGGCCATCTTCACCGAACCGGAGATCGCCGACGTCGGCGTGGCCGAAGCCGAGGCGTTCGCCGAGGGCCGCAAGCTCCGGGTGACCAAGGTGCCGTTCTCCGCCAACGCCAAGGCCCTGATCGAGGGCGACTCCCGGGGGTTCGTGAAGATCATCTCCGACCCCGCCACCGGCGTCGTCCTCGGCGGCTCCATCGTTGGCCGCGGCGCCGCCGAGCTGATCTCGGTCCTGGCCCTGGCCGTCACCTGCAATTTGAAGGTGAACGACCTGGTCGACTCGGTCCTCGTCCACCCCGCCCTGTCCGAGAGCCTGGCCGACGCCGCCGAGTAGAAACCGGCGTTCGTCTACCGGGATACAGCGGAAATCGAACGCCGGTTGGGGAGGGTCAGCTGATGACGACGAGGACGTCGCCGGTTCCGACGGTGTCGCCGGGGGAGACCCGGACCTCGGAGACGGTGCCGGCCTTTTCGGCGTTGATGTGGTTCTCCATCTTCATGGCTTCGAGCACCACGACCGCCTGACCGATCTCGACCGCGTCGCCCACCGACACGAGCGTCTTGACGATCGTGCCCTGCATCGGGGAGGCCACTTCGCCGCTGCCGGCCGCGCCGGCGCCGGCCGACGACCGGGGTCGCCCGGATCGGCCGCCGCGGGCTCCGGCCGGTGCGGCACCGCCGCCGGCGAGCGGCTCGGGTGACTCGGGGAGCCAGACCTTGACCTCGAAGCGGCGTCCGTCCACCTCGACGGGAACCGTCCGGGCGATGAGCGCCTCCGCAGCTCCCTCGGTGGGCGGGGCGCCCGTTGGCGCAGACGCGGCCGCCGCCGTCAGGAGCGCCGGGTCGACCTCTTCCTCCAGCCACCTGGTGGAGTGCTTGCCCTCGATGAAGGCCGGCTCGGCCAGCAGGACCATCTGGGCCGGGATCGTGGTCCGCACGCCTTCGATCTCGAACTCCGCCAGCGCCCGCAGCATCCGCCGCCGGGCCGCCTCCCGGTCGGGGCCCCAGGTGATCAGCTTGGCCGTGAGGTTGTCGTAGTACTGCGACACGGCCAGGCCGGCGTCGTAGCCGGCGTCGACCCGCACGCCGAACCCGTCGGGCCGGTTGAACTTCGTGATGAGCCCGGGGGAGGGGCGGAATCCGTGGGCCGGGTCCTCGGCGTTGATGCGGCACTCGATGGCGTGGCCGCGCCGCTCGACCGAATCCTGGGTGAACGACAGCTTCCCGCCCGCCGCCACCCGGAGCTGCTCCTCGACGAGGTCGAGGCCGGTCACGAGCTCGGTCACGCAGTGCTCGACCTGGAGGCGGGTGTTCATCTCCAGGAAGAAGAAGTCGCCGTCCCCGGGGTCCGGGCTGTCCCCGGGAGGGGCGTACAGGAACTCGACGGTGCCGGCATTCACGTAGCCGCAGGCGGCGGCCACCTTGAGGGCCGCTTCGCCCATGGCCCGGCGGGTCTCCTCGGACAGGCCGGGGGCGGGGCTCTCCTCGATCAGCTTCTGGTGGCGGCGCTGCACGGAGCAGTCGCGCTCGCCGAGGTACACCCCGTTGCCGTGGGTATCGCAGAAGATCTGCACCTCGACGTGCCGGGGCCGCTCCAGGTAGCGCTCGACGTAGATCTCGGGGCGGCCGAAGTAGGCCTGCGCCTCGCGTTGCGCCGACTCCATGGCGTCGGGCACGGAGGCGGCGTCGCGCACGACCTTCATGCCGCGGCCGCCACCGCCGAAGGCGGCCTTGATGGCGACGGGGTAGCCGTGCTCCTCGGCGAAGGCGAGGACCTCCTCGGGCTTCGTCACCGGGTCGAGCGTGCCGGGTACACCGGCCACGTCGGCGGCGGTGGCGGTGCGGCGCGAGGTGACCTTGTCGCCCATCAGCTCGATGGCCGAGGGCGGCGGGCCGATCCAGGTGACGCCGGCCTCGGTCACCGTCCGGGCGAAGTCGGCGTTCTCGGAGAAGAAGCCGTAACCGGGGTGGACGGCCGTAGCGCCCGAGCGGGCGATGGCGTCGAGGATGGCGGGGGTGTTGAGGTAACTCTCAGCCGCCGTCTGGCCCCCGAGGGCGTAGGCTTCGTCGGCGAACCGGACGTGGAGGGCGTCGCGGTCGACGTCGGAGTAGATCGCCACGGTCGGGATGCCGAGCTCGCGGCACGTCCGCATGACCCGCACCGCGATCTCGCCGCGGTTGGCGATGAGCACCTTGCCGGGAAGGTCAGATACCGGAAGTTCAGCCATAGACGGCCGTATCCTACGATCCGTGCCTCCCGCATCGCCTACTTGGGACCTCGACCTCGACCGCCTCGCCGGCACCCGCTTCGGCGCCGTGCGGTTCTACGACGAGCTCGGCTCGACCAACACCGAACTGGTGGAGGAGGCACGCGTCGGAGCCGCCGAAGGGCTCGTCATCGTGGCCGACCACCAGAGCGCCGGCCGGGGCCGGTTGGGCCGCACCTGGTCGGCCGAGCCGGGGACCGCGCTCCTGGTGTCGGCGCTGCTCCGCCCGCCGCTGCCCATCAGCGAGGTGCCGGTCGTGCTCATGGCCGCCGGCCTGGCCGCCTGCGACGGCGTGGAGGCGGCGGCCGGGTTCCGGCCCAAGCTCAAGTGGCCCAACGACCTCGTGATCGGCGATCGCAAGCTGGCCGGGCTCCTCACCGAGTCGACGCCGGGCGAGATCACGGCCGTGATCCTCGGGCTCGGGGTGAACGTGACCGCCGCCGCCTATCCCGGAGAGCTGGCCGCCGACTCCACCAGCTGCGAGGAGGAGGCGGGCCGTCCGGTCGACCGGGCCGAACTCCTCGTCGCCTTCCTGACCGCCCTCGAATTTCGCTACTCGGAAGTGTTGGTCAACGGCGGACGGGAGACGACGATGCAGGCGTATCGGGCCGACTCGGCCACCATCGGCCGCCGGGTCCGCGTCGAGCTCGCCGGCCAGGTGCTGGAAGGCACCGCCGACCGCGTCGCCTGGAACGGCCAACTGATCGTCGTCGACGACAACGGCGGCCAGCACGTCGTCAACGCCGGCGACGTGAAGCACCTCCGCCGGGCCTGAGCCGGTTTACGGATCCAGGTCCTCGGCGACCATCCGCCGGAAGGCGTCGGCCAGCAGCGTGGTGACGGGCCCCGGCGCCATCGGCAACAGGTGCCCGTCCACCGCCGAGATGGCCTGCACCTCCCGGGTGCTGGAGCTCAGGAAGGCCTCGTCGGCGGTGGCCACGGCCGTCAGCGGCAACGCCGCCTCCTCGGTGGCGATGGTCAGCCGTTCGGCCAGCTCCAGGATGAGGGCCCGGGTCACGCCCAGCAGGCAGCCGGAGTCCTCCGGCGGGGTGCGCAACACTCCGCCGGTCACGACGAAGACGTTGGTCCCCGTCCCCTCGCACAGCTCGCCCCGGGTGTTGGCGAAGATCGCCTCGCCGGCGCCGGCCTCGGTGGCCAGGGCCAGGGCCCGCACGTTCTCGCCGTAGGAGATGGTCTTCAGCCCGGCCAGAGCCCCCCGCTCGTTGCGGGGCCACGGCACGGTGACCACCGACACCGGCTGCGCCGGACCGGGAGGCGGGAGCTCGCTCACGGCCAGGATCAACGTCGGCGTGGCCCGCCCCCGGTCGGATCCCAGCGGGGACGGCCCGCCCGTCACCGTGATGCGGAGCCGGGCGTCGCCGACCCGGTTGGCCGCGATCACGTCCAGTGCGGCCCGCCGCAGGGCCGGGCCGGGCGGGATGGCCAGGCCCATCCCCGAGGCGCTGCGGGCCAGGCGCTCGTAGTGGCGCCGCCAGCAGTACGGCTCTCCCCGGTAGACCCGCAGCGTCTCGAACACGCCGTCGCCGGTCAGGAGGCCGTGGTCGAAGGGCGAGATGCGGGCCTCGCGCTCCTCCACCAGCGCGCCGTCGACCCACACGATGACGTGCCCGGGGCTGATCACGCCCGGACCACCAGCTTCCCTCCGGGGGACGCCCCCGCGCCCCCGGGCTTCCGGCTGGCCCGCGGCCGTCCGCCGCCGGTGGCCACGGCCAGCAGGCGGGCGGCCTTGAGCTCCGTCTCCCGCCACTCGGCGGCGGGGTCCGAGTCGGCGGTGATCCCGCCGCCGACACCGAGATGGGTCCGGCCGCCGAGGATCTGGAAGGTCCGGATGGCCACGTTGAGCTCCAGGGCTCCGGCGTCGTCGTCGATCCAGCCCACCGCACCGCAGTAGACCCCCCGGGGCACCGGCTCGAGGTCCTCGATGGCCTGCAGCACCCGGGGCTTCGGCGCCCCGGTCACCGACGCCGGCGGGAAGGTGGCCCGCACGAGGGCGCCGGTGCCCACCCCGGGCCGGAGCCGGCCCGTGACCGTCGAGACCAGATGCCAGAGACCCGGGTGGGCCTCCGGGGCGCACAGCGCCGGGACGGCCACCGAACCCGGCACGCACACCCGGCCGAGGTCGTTGCGGGCCAGATCGGTGATCATCACGTTCTCGGCCCGGTCCTTCCCGCTGGCCACCAGCGTCGCCCGCTGTCGGGCGGTCCCCTTGATCGGACGGGTCTCCACTGCGTCGCCCCGGCGGCGGAGGAACCGCTCCGGGGACGCCGACACCACCGCCACGTCGCCCGACCGCACCAGGGCGGCGTGGGGCGCGGGATGGTGGCGGACCAGGGCCGAGAACAGCGCAGAGGGATCGGCGGCGGTGTCCGACGTGAGCCGCCGGGTGAGGTTGACCTGGTAGCACTCGCCGGCCCGCACCAGCTCGACGATCTCTTCGACCCTGGTCTCGAACTCGCCCCGGGCGAGGCTGGAGCGGAACGGGGCCAGCCCGACGCTCCCGATCCCCGGGCTCCCGGCTGCGGCGCCGGCCGCCCGGGCGGCGGCGGCCAGGACGCCCCCGGACGGGCCGTCGCCCTCGAGGCGCAGGCCGCCGGCGTCGACCACGAGGCGGGCGTCGAACCGGGCCAGGCTCACGTCGGGCAGGCAGGGGCCGCCGGCCAGGCAGGGGTCCTCGGGTCGGCGGCGCTCGACCCGTTCCACCGCCCGGCCGAGGTCGTAGGCCAGCCAGCCGGCCCACCACCCGCCGCCCAGACGGTCGAGCCGGTCGAGGGCCTCGGCCCCGGAGGCCTCGAGGCGCGCCTCGGGATCGACGCCCACCACCCACTGGCCCGGCTCCCGCCGGACAAGGGCCACGTCGGCGTCGCGGGGCAGCGCGCCGAGGACGGCGAGGAGGAGGTCGGCGGGGGAGGCGGCCACTGCCCGCCAACCTACCGGCGTTCTCGGGGGAGGCAGGTGAAACTCCCCAGCGTCGGGGCTGCCGGGCGCCCGGCAGTAGAATCTGGGTCCCAGTGAGTATGCAGCCCCCCACCCCGCCGCTGTCGTCCGGGCGCGTCTTCCTCTGGCGCCTGGCGCTGGCCTTCGTGCTCACCAGCACCGCCGCCGCCGTCGGGCTCGGCGGTGGCAGCTTGGTGCTCGAGCACAAGTTCGCCCAGGCCAAGTCGGTGAAGGTCGCCCTCGACGACGCCCTGCCCGGAGCGATCAACATCCTGCTGCTCGGCTCCGACTCCCGGGCGTTCGTCGACGACGCGGCGGACAAGGGCAGCTTCGGCGACACCCGCCTCGTGGGCGGCCAGCGGGCCGACGTCATCATCATCGCCCGGGTCGAGCCGAAGACCCGGCGGGGAGTCCTCGTCTCCATCCCCCGGGACACGCTGGTGCACCTGCCGAAGTACAAGGGCCTGGTCCTCATCAACCAGTCCTTCGAGGACGGGCCCCAGGGTGTGATCAACGCCATCAAGTCGAACTTCGGCGTCCCCATCAACCACTACGCCGAGATCGGCTTCGACGGGTTCCGGAAGATGGTCGACGCCATCGGCGGCGTCCGCATGTACGTCCCGGCGCCCTCCCGGGACCACCCCGGCGACCCGAAGAACCGCGGGACCGGCCTCGACATCAAGACCGCCGGCTGCCAGACGTTCAACGGGACCACGGCCCTGGCCTGGGTCCGATCCCGGTACTTCCAGTACTACGAGGCCGGGAAGTGGAAATCCGACCCGACCTCCGACCTCGGCCGGATCAGCCGCCAGCAGGACTTCATCCGCCGGCTCATGGCCCAGGCGGTGGAGAAGGGGGCGCTCAACCCGATCCGGGCCAGCCACCTGGCCGACGCCGCCATGGCCAACCTGACGGTCGACTCCACCTTCAACGTGAAGGACGCCCTGCGGCTCGTCCAGGCCTTCCGGCCGGTCGGCGCGGCGGGGATCGAGATGGTGTCTTTGCCCACCAAGTCGGTCGGCGTCCACCTGGCCGTGGCGCCCGAGGCCCAGCCGGTCCTGGCCCGGCTGCGGGGCGAGACCCCGCCCCCCGCCGGCGGCGAGGCCAGCGCCACGGCCAAGGCGCCCAAGGTGACTCCCGCCGACGTGAAAGTGCGGGTCCTCAACGGGACGGGCACCGCCGGCGTGGCCGGCGACACCTCCGGCGAGCTCGGCCGGGCCGGCTTCTCGCCCGCCGGATCCGGTGACGCCGTCACGTTCGGCTACGCCAAGACCGAGATCCGGTACTCGCCGGCCGCCCAGCCCAAGGCGGCCCTGCTCGCCCGCTACCTGAACGGGGTGGGCAAGCTCGTGGCCGATCCGTCCATCAAGGGCACCGACCTGGTGCTGATCGTCGGCGCCGACTGGCAAGGCGTGACCGCGCCGGCCGGCCCCGGCCAGGTCGCCGCCCCGTCCACCACGACCGCCGCCCCGACCACCGCCACCGGGCCCACCACTGCCCCGAAGCCGGCCGGCGGCCCGGCTCAGCCGGCCTGCTGACACCCGGCCCGATGACCGCTTCCCCTTTGCGCATCCTGGTGACCGGCGCCGGCGGGCAGGTCGGCTCGGAGGTGGCTGCCCACCTTCCCCACCAAGAGGTCATCGCCCTCGACCGGGCCGGCTGCGACCTCGCCGACCGCCACTCCGTGGAGCAGGCCGTGGCCGCCGCCGCCCCGGCGGCGGTCGTCAACTGCGCCGCCTGGACCGACGTCGACGGATGCGAGGCCGACCCCGAGCGGGCCGTCCTGGTCAATGCCCTCGGGGTGCGCCACCTCGCCGCCGCCTGCGCCCGGGCCGGCGCCCACCTCGTGCACGTCTCGACCGACTACGTCTTCTCCGGCGAGAAGGACGGGCCCTACGACGAGTGGGACGAGCCGTCCCCCCGATCGGTCTACGGCCGCTCCAAGCTCGGTGGAGAGCTCGAGGTCGCCCGCCACGCCGGCTCCTGGGCGGTCGCCCGCACGTCGTGGGTCTTCGGCCGCCGGGGCCGCAACTTCGTCGACACCATCGTCGGCCGGGCCCGGGAGGGCGCGCCGCTCCGGGTCGTGGACGACCAGCGGGGCTGCCCCACCTACGCCCCCGACCTGGCCGGCGCCCTGGCCCGGCTGGCCGTGAGCCGCCTGCCCGGCGTGTACCACGTCACCAACCAGGGAGTCTGCACCTGGCACGACCTGGCCGCCGCCGCCGTCGAGCTGGCCGGGCTCGACCCCTCGGTCGTCGGCACGATGACCACCGCCGAGCTGGGCCGACCCGCTCCCCGCCCGGCCAACAGCGTGCTGTCGGGGGCGGCCTGGGCCGCCGCCGGCCTGGCGCCGCTGCGGCCCTGGCGGGAGGCGCTGGCCGAGAGAATGGCTGCGACCGTGGCCGCCGGCCGGGAGGCCTGAGATGCGGGTCGGGCTGAACGCCGAGCCGCTCTTCCAGCGGATCCCGACCGGCGTCGGGGTCTACGCCCTGGCGCTGTGCCGGGGCCTGGTCGAGATCGGCCACGCCGACGACCTCGTGTTCTTCCACGCCGACCACGACGAGGCTCCGTCCGAGATGGACGACCTCTCCGTCGACCGGGTGGCCTTCACGCTCAGCCGCGACCGCCTCTACGACGCCTGGATGGCCGACCGCCGCCCCGCGCCGCAGTCGATCACCGGCCACCTCGACGTCGTCCACTCCACCGGTCCGGCCATCCCGCCGCCCGGCGGCGCCGCCCTCGTCGTCACGGTCCACGACCTCGCCCCCATCCGCTTCCCCGACCGCTACCCCCGCCGGGCCCGGGCGCTCTACAAGCGCGGCGCCCACATCGCCGCCGCCGAGGCCGCCCGCATCATCTGCCCGTCCCGCTCCACCGCCCTCGACGTCGAGGAGTTCTACGGTGTCGAGCGGGAGCGGATCCGGGTCATCCCCCACGGGGTCGACGTCGCCGGGCTCGGCGCGGCCGACCTCTCGATCGGCGCCGCCGGCCGGCAGTGGGAACGCTGGGGGATCGCCGAGCCCTACGTGCTGTGGGTCGGTACCCAGGAGCAGCGCAAGAACGTGGTGGCCGTGCTCGACGCCTTCAGCCATCTGGCCGCCCGCCATCCCGAGCTGTCGCTCGTGCTCCACGGCCCCAACGGCTGGCTGGGCGACGAGGTCGGCGAGGGCCTGCAGCACCGGGGCCTCCACGGCCGGACGATCGTCAGCGAGGGGTCGCTGCCCCGCAACGAGCTGGCCGCTCTCTACGGCCGGGCGGCGGTGTTCGTCTACCCGTCGCTCTACGAGGGCTTCGGGATGCCGGTGCTGGAGGCCATGGCCTGCGGAACGCCGGTGGTGACGTCGAACATCTCGGCCCTGCCCGAGACGGCCGGCGACGCCGCCCTGCTCGTCGACCCCCTCGACGATCTCGCCCTGGCCGAGGCCATCACCCGCATCCTCGAGGACCCCGGCCTGGCCGAGGACCTCGCCGGCCGGGGCCTGAAGCGGGCCCGGTCCCTCACGTGGGGCGAGACCGCCCGCCGCACCTGGGCCATCTACGAGGAGGCCCGTGGCGCCTGACGGCTCCTGCGCAGCCTGGGCGGCCGTCGTCGTCAACTACAACGCCGGGGAGGCGCTGCGGGCCTGCGTCGCCTCGGTCCTGGCCGAAGAACCGGGCCCCGAGCTGGTCGTCGTCGACAACGCCTCGACCGACGGCTCCGTCGAGGCGCTCCTCCGGGCCTTCCCCGCCGTCCGGGTCGTCCGGTCGGGCGGGAACCTGGGCTACGCACGGGCCGCCAACCTGGGCAGCGCCGCCACCGCCGCCCCGGTGGTGGCCGTCCTCAACCCCGACACGGTGCTGGCCCCCGGGGTGGGGCTGGCCGTGGTGGCCCGCTTCGCCGCCGAGCCCGACCTCGGCGCCGCCGGGCCACGACTGAACAACCAGGATGGGACCGTCTACCCGTCGGCCCGCCAGATCCCCAGCATCCTCGACGCCGTCGGCCACGGCCTGCTGTTCTTCGTGTGGCGGGACAACCCGTTCACCCGCCGCTACCGGGAGACGGGCGCCGACCCGGCCCGGCCCCGCGACGTCGACTGGGTGTCGGGGGCGGCCGTCTGGCTCCGCCGGGCCGCCCTCGACGACGTCGGCGGGTGGGACGAGCGCTACTTCATGTACGTGGAGGACGTCGATCTCTGCTGGCGCCTCCGCCGGGCCGGCTGGCGCGTGGCCTACGAGCCGGCCGGCACCGTCGAGCACCTCCTCGGGGTGTCGACTGCCGGACGCCCCTACCGGATGATCGCCGAGCACCACCGCTCGCTGCTGCGCTTCGCCTCGGTGCGCTTCACCGGCCCCCGCCGGGCCCTGCTCGGCCCGGCCGCCGCCTTCCTGACCGCCCGGGGGGTGCTGGCCATGGCCCACCACCGCTTCGCCGCCGCCCGCCGCTAGCCTGACCTGAATGGGCAAAGCCTCCCGGAGGAAGGGTCACGTCAAGGCGAAGTCACGCCGGAGCAGTCGCGGCTTCATGGCCTTCGTCGCCGCCGTCTTCGTCCTCGGCGTGGCGCTCATCGCGCTGGCCAAGAGCGACAGTGGCGGCACCGGTTCCGCCACCGGGCCAGGCCCCCGGATCAACGACCACTGGCATGCCACGCTCGGCGTCAACCTCTGCGGGACCTGGCAGGCCAACCTGCCGTTGTACGAGCCGAGCCCCAACACCGGCATCCACTCCCACGGCGACGGCTTCATGCACATGCACCCGTTCTCCGCCGCCGGCGCCGGCAGCAACGCCACCGTCGGGCTGTTCTACCGGCAGGCCGGCGACAAGCTCTCCGCCACCGGGCTCCAGATGTTCAAGCAGAAATACAAGAACGGCGACGTCTGCGCCGCCCTGGACAAGAAGCCGGGGCTGGTGCGCTGGAGCGTGAACGGCCAGGAGCGGACCGGCAACCCGGCCAACTTCGTCCCCAACGACCGGGACGTGGTCGCCATCGCCTTCATCCCCAAGGACGCCGACATCGGCACGCCGCCGGTGGCCGTCGCCGGCACCAACCCCAGCGACGTTTCGAGCCAATGAAGGCGATCGTCCTGGCCGGCGGCGAGGGCACGCGGCTCCGGCCCCTCACCTGGACGACCCCGAAGCCGCTGCTGCCGATCGTCAACCGGCCCTTCCTCGAGCATCAGCTGGCCTGGCTGGCCGGCCACGGCGTCACCGAGGTCGTGCTGTCGCTCGGCTACCGGTCCGACGCCTTCGCCGGGCGGTCGTTTTCCGATCTGCCGCTCCAGGTGGCGGCGGAGCCGGAGCCGCTGGGGACGGCCGGCGCCATCCGCTTCGCCGCCGAGGCGGGCGGGGTGACGAACCGGTTCCTGGTCTGCAACGGCGACGTCCTCACCGACCTCGACGTCTCCGCCCTGGTGCGCTTCCACGAGGAGCGGGAGGCGGAGGCCACGATCGCCCTCACCCGGGTGGAGGACCCGTCGGCCTTCGGGGTGGTCCCCACCGACGGGGACGGCCGGGTGCTGCGCTTCGTGGAGACGCCTCCGCCGGGGGAGGCGCCGACCGATTGGGTCAACGCCGGCACCTACGTCCTCGAGCCGTCGGTCCTCGACGACATTCCGTCCGGCCGGGCGGTGTCGATCGAACGGGAGACGTTCCCCGGCCTGCTCGAGCGGTCCGGCCGGCTCTACGCCCTCCCGTCGCCGGCCTACTGGATCGACATCGGCACCCCGGCCAAGTACCTCGAGGCCAACGCCGACCGCCTCCAGCGCGGCGGCGTCGCCTCCCTGGTCGGGCTGGGGGCGGTGGTCGCCCCCGGGGCGGCGGTCGACGGAT
>JAUZEY010000482.1 GCA_030838785.1 Actinomycetota bacterium
ATGGAGACGGTGTCACCGGTCTTCACGCTGCCGATCCCGTCCCGGCCCGATCCGACGACGGTGTTCTCGTCCACGCTGTAGGTGCGGGAGAAGCCGTCCTCGCTCTTCACCGTGATGGACGACGGGCTGACGGCCGTGACCTCGCCGGTCTGGGTCGCCATGGTCTGGTAGCCGCTGCCGTCGGGCTTCTTGACGGTGAACTCGCCGTGGAGGCCGCCGAAATGCCCGAAGCCGCCGAAACCGCCGAAGCCGAACAGCTTCCCGCCGAACGGGCCGCCGTGGCCGAAGGGCCCGCCGTGCCCGAACCGCCGGCCCGGATCGGGGGCGGCCGGGGCCGGGGTGGTCTGGCCCGGCGTGGTCTGGCCCGGGGTGGCGGGCGTGACCGCCTGGGTGGGCGTGATGGCGGCCGGCGCGGCGAGCAGCCGCGTGGTGTGCGACGCGCTGGTCCGGGCGAAGGCCACGCCCAGCCCGGCGAGGAAGAACCCGGCGATCAGGCCGCCCGCCACGAGCGCCCGGGTCGTGCGCCGGCGGCGAGCCGCGTCGTCGGGGTAAGAGGTCACTACGTCTTCGTGCATCGATGGCCCCCCTTCGGCCCGGGGCGGGCCGTGACGGGGCAGGATCGCCGATCAAGCTTGGACGAAGCTGGGAGGAACCTGACAAATCGGGCATCTCGGACACCTCGACCGATCAGGAACGATCAGACCAACCAGAGGCGAGTTCCCGGAATGCGGGCCAGCGCCGAACTCGTCGCCTCTCGCCGACCCGGCCCGTCGCCGGTAGCCTCGTCGACGTGCTCTACAGCGATCGACCCTGGCGCATGCGGACGGCCGGGGCGGCGCTGACCACCGGTCTCGCCCTCGGCCTCCAGGACGCCCTCGACCCCCGCCAACCGGCGCCGGTGGTGGCCCCGGAACGGCGGGAGAGCCCGGTCCGGGACCGGATCGTCCTCTTCTTCCACCCTCAGGTGCCCGAGGCGACGCTGGTCCTCATCCGTTCGGCGTGAGCCCGGGGCAGGTCGACCACGAACCGGGCCCCGGCGCCCGGGGCGGTGTCGACCCGGACCGATCCGCCGTGCGCCTCGGCCACCGCCGCCACGATCGACAGGCCGAGTCCGCTGCCGCCCCGGGTCCGGGTGCGGGCCGGGTCGCCCCGATAGAACCGCTCGAAGATCCGGGCGGCGACGTCGGGCTCGAGGCCCGGGCCGTCGTCGGCCACCACGAGGCGGACGCGGTCCCCGTCCGGCCGCAGGCTGACGTGGACGGGCGTGCCGGGCGGGGTGTGGAGCCGGGCGTTGGCCAGAAGGTTGCCGACCACCTGGCGGAGCCGGTGGTCGTCGCCGACGACGGTGACCGCCTCGACGCGCAGCTCGATCGGCCGGTCGGGCTCGACGGCCCGGGCGTCGCGCACGGCGTCGTCGACGAGGCGGTCGAAGGCCAGCGGCACGGTCTCCAGCGGCCGGCCCTGGTCGAGGCGGGCCAGGAGCAGCAGGTCGTCGACCAGCAGGCCCATCCGCCGGGCCTCCTGCTCCATCCGCCGCATCGCTTCGCCGACTTCGCCGGAGTCACGCAGGCCCCCGGCCCGCCACAGCTCGGCGTAGCCCCGGATGGAGGTGAGCGGCGTGCGCAGCTCGTGGGAGGCGTCGGCCACGAACTGGCGCAGCCGTTCCTCGGTGACCGCCCGCTCGTCGAACGCGCCCTCGATCTGTTCCAGCATGGCGTTGAGGGCCGTGCCGAGCTGGCCGGCCTCGGTCCGGTCGTCGGCGTGCTCGACCCGCTGGGAGAGGTCGCCGGCGGCGATGGCTCCGGCGGTCTCGGCCATGTGGGCCAGCGGCCGCACACCGAGCCGGAGGACCCACAGCGCCATGGCGGCCAGGGCGGCCAGCACGAGCCCGGTGGCCACCGCCTCCACGGCCAGCATCCGGCCGAGGGTGGCGTCCATGTCGTTGAGGCGGGCGCCGAAGATGAGCGTGCCGTCGTCGCTGCCCGTCCGCTTGACCACGACGACCCGCCACTTCCCGCCGCCGGTGCTCGACGGCACCGTGAACGGGCGCAGGTCGTCGGGGGACGGGCTCATGTGGCCGGCCAGGGCGGCGGCCGACAGCTTCGGCTGTGACTGGTCGTTCTCCCGCAGGCCGGGCCCGAGGCGCGACACGGAGCCGTCGGTGGCGACGACGCCGATGTAGTACTCGGTGTAGATCCGCTGCTCCGACGTCGGGGTCGAACCGCCGGTCGCCGTGGGGGCGGTCGCCGTAGTGGCGGTCGTGGTGGGGGCGTTCGTCGTCGGGGTGGTCCCCCCGACCCGGCCGCTCCCCAGCCCGCCCCGGAACCGGCCGTGGACCAGGGGGTCGGAGGCCTGGACGACCTGCTGGTCGACCCGGCCGAGGAGGAACGACCGGAACGTCGAGGCCAGCACGACGTCGGTGGCGAGGAGGACGGCCGCCACCACGAGGCAGCCCAGCAGCACCCTCCTCCGGAGTGACATGCTCAGCCCGTGCGGAGGGAGTAACCAACTCCCCGCACCGTGTGGATCAGCGGGGGGTCGAGCCGGTCGACCTTCTTGCGCAGGTAGCTGATGTAGGTGTCGACGACGCTGGTGTTGCCGCCGAAGTCGTACTCCCACACGTGGTCGAGGATCTGGGCCCGGGACAGCACCCGTCCGGCGTTGCCGAGCAGGAACCGCAACAGCTTGTACTCGGTCGGCGAAAGGTCGATCGCCTCTCCGGCCCGCCGGACGGTGTGGGCGTCGTCGTCCATCTCCAGGTCGGCGAAGATCACCTGGGAGGTGCGGGTCGGGCGGCCGTGGCGGCGGAGGATGGCGTGGATGCGGGCCACGACCTCCTCGAGGCTGAACGGCTTGGCCACGTAGTCGTCGCCGCCCAGCGTCAGGCCCCGGACCCGGTCCTCGGTGGCGTCCCGGGCGGTGAGGAAGAGGACCGGCACCCGCTCGCCGTCCTGGCGCATGCGGCGG
>JAUZEY010000493.1 GCA_030838785.1 Actinomycetota bacterium
ACCTGTACGACGACAGCCCGGAGGGCATCGTGCTCCGGATCCACGTGCAGCCCGGCGCCGGGCGCAGCGCCGTGGTCGGCCGCCACGGCGACGCCCTCAAGGTCCGGGTGGCCGCCCCGCCGGTCGATGGCCGGGCCAACGAGGCGACCCGCAGCCTGCTGGCCGAGGCGCTGGCTCTCCCCGAGGCGGACGTCGAGCTCACCTCGGGCCAGTCGTCTCGGGCCAAGCGATTCCGGCTGAAGGGGCTCGACGCCGAGGAGGCCGAGAAGCGGCTCCGGGTGGCCCTCGAAGGGGTCAACCCGACCGACGGTCGCCCGGGTCGGTCCCGCACGTAGCGGGCCTCGACCGGCCGGGCGACGCCATCGGAGCCGGTCGGAGCCCCTACGCTGGTAAAATCCCCCGTTCGAAGTGCGGGCTTCTCCTGAGCGGCCCGAGGCACGTGGAGCCGGAGGACAAGAAGGCGTTCATGGCACGAGCAGGGGCGAGCAAGTCCCTCGACAAGCCGGCTCCGAAGGCCCGTGGTGCTTCCGAGGCGGTGAAGCGGGCTCCGGTCAAAGCTGCGGCGACGACCGTCCGGAAGAAGGCGGAGCCCACCGTTGTTGCACCCAAGCCACCGGGCAAGGCCGCGAAGACCGCCACCCCGGCGGCGAAACCACCCTCGACCAGCAAGAACTCGGAGGTAGCGGTGGCGGAAGCCCCCAAGGCCAAGAGGGCCGGCACGGCGACGAAGGCGCCGGCCAAGGCGGCCCCGGCCGCCGCCCCCGACAAGGCCTCGCCGGAGGCCGCGAGCTTCCCGGCCAAGACGCTCGACAAGCTCCGCCGCCTCCTCGAGGAGGAGCGGGAGACCTATGTCCGCCAGGCCCACGACCTGGCCGCCGAGGCCGAGGCGCTGGCCGCCGAGCGGGAGCCGGGCGACACCCAGTTCGACGAGGAGTCGGGCGAGGGCGACACGCTCAACGTGGAGCGGGAGCGCGACCTCGCGCTTTCGGCTTCGGCCACGCAGGCCGTCGAGGACATCGATGCCGCCATCCACCGGATGGACACCGGCGGCTACGGCGTCTGCGAGCGGTGCGGCAAGAAGATCGCCGTGGCCCGGCTCGAGGCGCTCCCGTTCGCGGCGCTGTGCATCGAGTGCAAGTCGCGCGAGGAGCGGCGTCGCTGACCGTGTCCGATGCCGCCCCCTCCCCCGGGGGCTCGGGGGTGTCCCCCGGCGCGCCGCGGGCGGCGCGCCGTTCCCCCGCTGGTCCGTTGGTCGTGGCCGCCGCGGTCGTCGTCCTCGATCAGCTGACGAAGGTCTGGGCGGTCAACGCCCTGTCGGACGGGCCCGTCCACGTCATCGGGTCGGTGCTCCAGTTCCGCCTCACCCGCAATCCGGGGGGCGCCTTCAGCCTCCTCACGAACCTCACACCCGTGCTGGCCGTCCTCGCCGTCATCATGGTCGGGTTCATCGTCCGTACCACCCGGCGGACCGACGACCTCGTGATGGCCTACTCGCTGGCCCTGGTCCTCGGCGGCGCGGTCGGGAACCTCGTCGACCGGCTGGTGCGGTCGCCCGGGTTCCTCCGGGGTGAGGTCGTCGACTTCGTCAAGGTCCCCCACTGGCCGACGTTCAACCTCGCCGACAGCGCCATCACGATCGGTGTGATCCTCATCGCGGCCCGGGGCTGGAGATCGTGATCCGGGGCCTCGGGGGGGTCCCCCGGAAAGAATTCGCGGTTCCCGCCTCCCTGGCCGGGGAGCGGATCGACCGGGCCGTGGCGCTCCTGACCGGTTGGAGCCGGGCCGACGTCGCCGTCCTCGTCGAGGAGGGCGCCGTGCGGGTCGGCGGGCAGCCGGTGGCCAAGAGCCGGCGGCTGGCCGAAGGCGAGGAGGTCGAGGTCGAGGGCGAGCCGGAGGAGGACGCCCCGCCCGTCGCCGAACCCGTCGAGTTCGCCGTCGTCCACGCCGACGACGACGTCGTGGTGGTGGTGAAGCCGGCCGGGCTCGTGGTCCACCCCGGCGCCGGTCACGAGACCGGGACGCTGGCCAGCGGGCTCCTCCACCGCTACCCCGAGATCGCCACGGTCGGGGACCCGATGCGGCCCGGCATCGTCCACCGCCTCGACCGCGACACGAGCGGGCTGATGGTGGTGGCCCGTTCGCCCCGGGCCTACGTCGCCCTCACCGCCGCCCTGGCCGCCCGGGAGATCGAACGCCGCTACCTCGCCCTGGCCTGGGGCCGTTTCGACGCCCGCCGGGGGACGATCGACGCCCCCATCGGCCGCTCCGCCACCCGCCGGACCCGGATGGCGGTGCGGGAGGCGGGCAAGGACGCCCGCACCGGCTACGAGGTGCTCACCCAGTACGAGCATCCGGTCTGCGCCCTGGTCGAGTGCCGGCTGGAGACGGGCCGGACCCACCAGATCAGGGTGCACCTGGGGGCCATCGGCCACCCCGTCGTCGGCGACGGCACCTACGGGGGCGACCGGAACCCGCTGCAGCCGGGCCGCCCCTTCCTCCACGCCCACTCCCTGGCCCTGATCCACCCCGTCACCGGCCAGCGCCTGGAGTTCTCGGACCCCCTGCCGCCCGAGCTGGCGGCGGTGCTCGCTTCCCTCGACGGCTAGGGGGACACCCCCGGGCCCCCGGGAATGAGCCCCAGAGGGTTGCCCGCGGCGTCGAGATGGCCGACCCGGGCCAGGTCGACCAGGTCGGCCAGGGTGAAACCCTCCAGGATCGAGCGCATCGACTCCGACACCTTCACCCATACGTCCTGGAGGGCGCAGTGGCCCTCCCGGTGGTCGTGGGAGTCGAAGTACGTCGTGATCGGCCCGTCGGCGGCGGCCACGATGTCGGCCAGCGTGATCTCCTCCGGCGGCCGGGCCAGGACGTAGCCGCCCCCCACGCCCCGCTTCGACCGGGCCAGCCCGGCGCCCTTCACGGCCAGCAGGATCTGCTCCAGGTAGGGCTGGGGGAGGCCGGTCCGCTCGGCGATCTCCTTCACCGACGTCGGCCGGTCGTAGCCGTGCAGCGCCATGGACAGCAAGGCCCGCGCTGCATAGTCCCCCCGGGTCGACACCTTCACGTCCGCCATGGTCGCGCGCCGGGAGACCGGGGTCGACTGCAGCGGCGGACGCCGCGGTTACCCTCCTGGGGATGCATGAGGCCCCAACCCAGGTGCGGCCGGACTACGCCGGTGCCTCGGTGGCGGGGCTCGTGCCGGCCCTGCTCGGGCGGGGCGAGGCGTCGTGGCTGCCGGGCTGCGTGGCCGGCGCCCGGGTCACCGTCCTGCTCGTGCTGGACGGGTTCGGCTGGCGGGCCGTCGACGCCGCCCGGGCCCGGCTGCCGGAGTTGGGCCGCCTCGAGGGCGGTCCGATCACCACCGTCGTCCCCTCGACCACGGCCGCCGCCCTCACGTCGATCGCCTCCGGGATGACGCCGGCCCGCCACGGCCTGGTCGGCTACCGGATGCTCCTCGGCGGCCAGGTCCTCGACGTCCTCCGCTGGAAGGTCCCCGAGGGGAAGGCGCCCGACCCGGCGGCGGTCACGCTGGTCGACTCGGCCTTCTGCGGCCGCAACGTGCCGACCGTCGTCCGGGCCGAGTTCGCCCGCACCGGGTTCACCGAGTCGCACATGCGGGGCGTCCGCTTCGTGGGCTGGCGGACGACCGCCACCCTCGTCACCCACGTCGCCCGCCTCGTGGACGCCGGCGACGCCTTCGTCTACGCCTACTACGACGGGGTCGACAAGGTCGCCCACGAGTACGGCATCACCGACGGCTTCTTCTCGGCCGAGACCGTGGCCGCCGACCGTCTCGTCGGTGACCTGCTCGACGCCCTGCCCGGCGACGCCGTGCTGGTCATCACCGCCGACCACGGCCAGGTGCAGTTCGACGCATGGGTGACGATGGAGCCGGTGGCGGCCTTCGTGCGGGCCTACGCCGGCGACGCCCGCCTCCGCTACCTCTACGCCCGGCCCGGGGCGGAGGGCGACCTCCTCAAGGCGGCCGCCGACGCCTACGGGGAGGTGGCGTGGGTCTTCGGCCGCGACCAGCTCGTCGACGAAGGGTGGCTCGGGCTTGAGCCACCCGCCGGCGACGTCCTCACCCGGATCGGCGACGTCGCCCTGGCCGCCAAGGGCAACGTCGCGTTCGCCGACCCCACCCATCCCCACGAGACCCGTCTCCGGGCCGGCCACGGCAGCCTGAGCCCCGACGAGATGCTCGTCCCCCTGCTGGCCGGCCGCGGCCGGCGACCCTGAAGGAGGAGCCGATGATCGGCTTCGTCGTGACGCTGTGCATCGAGGGCCTGATCGGCGGAGTCGTGCTCCGGGCGATCCTCCCCGGGGAGCAGCAGTGGAGCATCGGGCAGACCTTCGCCTTCGGGCTGATCGCCTGGCTGGCGGTCGGCTTCCTCTTCCGGGCGATCTTCGGCGTGATCTTCGGGCTCATCCTGCCGGTCGTCGTGATCGGTGGCTTGGTCCTACTGGTGAGCCGCGGCCGCCTGTCCCGCGGCGGCGGGGGCCGCCATCTTCCCCGCTGAGCTACGAGGCCCAAGGAGGCCACCCACCCATGATCGCCTTCATCCTGTTCCTCCTCGTCTGGGGCGCCATCGTTGGCGGTCTCGGCCGCCTGGCCCTGCCCGGCCCCGACCCGATGAGCATCGGGGAGACGATCCTCATCGG